>WGAB01000178.1 GCA_015489295.1 Caldifarciminota bacterium | reverse complement strand
CTCTGGAACCGGAACACCGGCGACACCCTGTTTGTCGCCCGACCCGTGCCCGACACCTCGGCGCCGCTGGACCTCTTGCCGCCCACCGACGGGTTCCGGCTCTGGATCCGCAACACCCCCGAAGGCGTGGCCTTCGCCGATTGGGACTCCTCGGCCAACACCACCTTTGAGTGGTATGTGGACGATCGCGGGCACGGCCCGGCCCGGCACCGCGGCGAGGCCGATTTCCGCCTGGTGGTGTCGCTCACGGATTCCACCGACGCCCCCTGGTACACCTACGCCGGCATGAGTGTGCCCGATACCTTCCGCCGGGTGGAAAATGTGGATAGCCTGCTCCGGATTCCGCTGCAGGGCCTGGTATGGGACCCCGCAGCCGACACCTGGCGCCCGGTGGACAGCCTGGTGGTGGTGGACCCCTATCCCTTTTACCCCGATCCCAACACCGTGGGGCCGCCGGGCTGGGACCTGATTCCCGGGGGCCGCGCCTGGCCTCCGAGCCCCACGGTCCGGTACCAGTATCCCGACCAGATCGGCCTGTTTTCGGGCGATGCGTACCTGTTTGTGCGCACCCTGAACGGGCCGCCCGAGGGCACGGCCCCGCCCGACGGCGCCGGCTTTACCGTACGGATGCACCGGCCCCTGAAGCCCGGCCTGCGGTTCGTGTTCTCGCCGCAGCCTCCTTCGGTGGACCTGCAGGCGCCCCTGCGGGTTCGGGTGGTGCCCAATCCCTTCGTGCTGCAGAGCGGCTACGAAACCTCGTCCTTTGAGCGAAAACTCATGTTCATCGGCCTGCCGCCGACCTGTACCATCCGCATCTTCACGCTGGCGGGCGATCCCGTGGCTGTGTTGCATCACAACGACGGCACCGGCTACGAGTTCTGGGACCTGAAAACCCGGTCGGGCCTGGATGTGGCCTACGGCCTGTACCTTTATGTGGTGGAAACCCCGGACGGCCGCCGCGCCCGCGGCCGCTTCGCCGTGATCCGATGAAGGCCATGAAACCCGCAAAACGATGGATTTTTGCTGGCCTGGCACTGACCCTGGGCCTCGGGTGGGGTTTTGACAAACTGGGCACCACGGCCGCCGTGTTCCTGAAGATCGGCCCGGATGCGCGGGCCATGGGCATGGCCGGCGCCTATGTGGCGGTGGCCGAAGGGCCCCAGGCCCTGTTCTGGAACCCCGCGGGCCTGATCCAGCTCCGCGGCTGGCAGGCCACAGGCTCCTATGTCCACTGGCTCGGCGATGTCACCTTCGGCGCCCTGGCCGTCGGGCGGGCCCTGGACGGCGCCACGGCGCTCGCCTTCGGCGGCCGGTACCTGAGATCGGTGCCCATAGAACGCACCACGCCCGAGGAGCCCGAGGGCACCGGCGAGACCTTCCGCTACTGGGCCACCACCTGGAGCGCGGCCCTGGCCCGGCAGTTGACCGACCGGGTGAGCATCGGGGCCACGGTGCGCGTGGTGCAGGAGGGCATCGCCCACACCTCGGCCACCACTTGGGCCTTGGACTTCGGCAGCCTCTACCGCACCGAGTGGCACCGTCTCACCCTGGGCATTGCGCTGAGCCACTTCGGAGGCCGCATGACCCTTTCGGGCCAGGATCTCTGGTTCTACTGGGACCCCGATCCGGGCCGGACCGATAACCCCGAGGAGGAGGCGAGCCTCCGGCCCCGGTCGTGGGCACTGCCCACCACCTACCGGGTGTCCGTGGCCCTGGAACCCCGCCCAGGCTGGCGGGTGGCCCTCCAGGGAACCCATACCGCCGAGGCCGTGCAAACCCTGGAACTCGGCACCGAGTACCGCCTGGCCCTGCTGGCCCTGCGCGCCGGCCTTAGCCTGAACCCCGGCGGCCTCCGCTGGACCGCCGGCCTGGGCCTGTACCAGGGCCGGATGCGGGTGGATTACGCCGTGGAAACCGTGGAACCCCTGGGCCTGGCCCATCGCCTGGGGTTCACCTGGAAACTTTAGGAGGTGCACCATGAAGCGTTTGGCGTGGGTGCTGCTCTTTTCCCTGCCCCT
>WGAB01000177.1 GCA_015489295.1 Caldifarciminota bacterium | reverse complement strand
GAAGAACTCCGCATTTCGTACATTGACTACGCCATGAGCGTCATCGTGGGCCGGGCGTTGCCCGATGTCCGCGATGGCCTGAAGCCGGTGCAACGGCGAATCCTCTTTGCCATGCGAAACCTGGGGCTGGTGCCCGGCCGGCCGTACCGCAAGTCTGCAACGGTGGTGGGCGAGGTGATCGGGAAATACCACCCCCACGGCGACGGCCCGGTGTACGACGCCCTGGTGCGCATGGCCCAGGATTTCTCCCTGCGCTATCCCCTGGTGGACGGCCAGGGGAACTTCGGCAGCATTGACGGGGATCCGCCGGCGGCCTACCGGTACACCGAGGCCCGGCTGACTCCCGTGGCCATGGAACTCCTGGAGAACCTGGACGAAGACACGGTGGACTTTGTGCCCAACTTTGACGGGCGGCTCCAGGAGCCGGTGGTGCTGCCGGCCCGGTTCCCCAATTTGCTGGCCAACGGCTCGGCCGGCATCGCCGTGGGCATGGCCACCAATATCCCGCCCCACAACCTGCGGGAACTGGTGGATGCCCTGATCCTGCTCCTGGAAGACCCCGAGGTGGACGACGAAGAGATCCTGTCGGTGCTCAAGGGCCCGGACTTTCCCACCGGCGGCCTTATTCTGGGTACCCGGGGGATCCGCGACGCATATCTCACCGGCCGGGGCAAGATCCTGGTCCGGTCCCGGTACCACATTGAGGAAAAGAAGAATCACCTGCAGATCGTGATCACCGAGATTCCCTATGGCCTCTCCAAAACCCTGCTGATCGAGAGCATCGCCCGGCTGGTGCGGGACAAGAAGGTGGAGGGCATCGCCGACCTGCGCGATGAAACCGACCGTGAGGGCCTGCGGGTGGTGATCGAACTCAAACGCGGTGCCAACCCGGACATCGTGGTGAACCAGCTCCTGAAGCACACCCCCATGCAAACCACCTTCGGCATCATCCTCATCGCCCTGGCCGACGGCGAGCCCCGGCTCTTCACGCTGCGCGAGATGCTGGCCGAGTACCTGCGGCACCGCGAAACCGTCATTGAACGCCGCACGCGGTACCGCCTGAAAAAGGCCGAGGACCGGGCCCATATCCTGGAGGGGCTGCTCAAGGCCCTGGATGCCATTGACGAGATCATCGCCATCATTCGGGGATCGGCCAATCCGGCCCAGGCCCGCGAGCGCCTGATGGAACGCTTTGGGTTCACCCAGAAGCAGGCCCAGGCCATCCTGGATATGCGCCTGCAAACCCTTACCGGCCTGGAACGCGAGAAGGTGCAGGCCGAGTACCAGGAACTGCAAAAGAGGATCGCCGATTACCGGGAAATCCTGGAATCGCGGCCCCGGCTGCTTTTAGAAATCCGTAAAGAACTGGAGGAGATCCGCGAGAAGTACGGCGATGACCGCCGAACCCAGATCGTACCCGAGGAGCCCGAGGACTTTGACATCACCGACCTCATTCCGGACGAAGAGGTGGTGGTCACCCTTACCTACCAGGGGTATGCCAAGCGCACCCATCTGAAGTCGTACCGTCAGCAGGCCCGGGGCGGCGTGGGCAAGGCCGGCATCAAGTTTTACGAAGAGGACTTTCCGGTGGCGGTGTTCGTGTGTCGTACCCACGATCAGCTGCTGATCCTCACGGATCGTGGACGGGCCTATACCCTGGCCACCTACCTGATCCATGAGGCCGGGTTACGTGCCCGGGGGCGGCCCCTGCGGGGCCTGATTTCGCTCGAAAAAGGAGAACGCATCGTGGCGCTGATCCCGGTACGCGACTTCGCCCAGGATCCGCGCCAGATCTTCCTGGCCACCGAGCATGGCACCGTAAAGCGGGTGGCCATCCAGGACTTCCGGCACGCTGGCCGACGGGGCATTTGGGCCCAGCGGCTCCGGGAGGGCGACCGTTTGGTGGCTGCCGTGCCGGTTCGGGAGCATCACGAAGTTATCCTGGCCAAGGCCGACGGCCGGGCGGTTCGCTTTCCTGTAGCCGAGGTGCGCACCATGGGCCGCACTGCCATGGGCGTCCGGGGGGCTCAGGCTACCCCCCAGAATCCGGTGCTCTCCTGCACCCGCGTGATCCCCGGCAAACTCGTGCTCACCGTTACGGAGCAGGGCTACGGCAAGCGCGTGCCCACCGACCAGATCCGGCGCACCCACCGGGGTGGCAAAGGGGTGATCGTGCAGAAGATCACGCCGAAGACCGGTCGGCTGGTGCGTCTATCCATGGTCAACGCCAAGGACGAGATCATTCTGCTGACTCAGCAGGGGAACACCATTCGTACCCGCTCCGAGGACATCCGGGTCGCCGGCCGGAACACCCAGGGAGTGCGACTGGTACGGCTGCGGGAGGGCGATCGGGTGGTGGACCTCGCCGTGATCGAACACGACGAGGAAAAGGCAACGGGAGAGCTGTTCTCATGATCGGGTGGCTGCTCGTTCTGGTTTCCCGGCTTCCTTTGAAAGCGCTGGCTCTGTCGCTGGTCCTGCCCGGCACCGGTGAGGCCACGCTGGGGCATTCGGCCCGGGCGGTTCCCTTTTGGGCCGTCGAAGCCACCTCCTGGGTGTCGCTGTTGACCTTCAAGAACCTGGAGTGGCGCACCGAGGAAACCTACCGGGGCTTTGCCTACCACTATGCCGGGGCCGATGCCCGCCGCGCCGACGAGGCCTACTGGCACGCCCTGGAGTTTTACCGGGACCGCCAGGCCTACGAAGAGGCCCTATGGATGGAGGCCCGGGCGCTGTACCCCGACGACCCCGAGGCCCAGGCCGCCTATGTGGCCCGCCACGATGTGGGCGGCACCTGGGCCTGGCCCAGTCAGGACCTCTGGTTCCGGTTCCAGAGGTACCGCGAACGCGCCCGATCGTACGAGAGCTGGGCCACCCTTTCCCTGGGCCTGTTGGTGGCCAACCGGTTGGCCAGCGCGATCGATGTGTTCCTCCTGCGCCACACCCAGGGT
>WGAB01000176.1 GCA_015489295.1 Caldifarciminota bacterium | reverse complement strand
CTCCCAGTGCATCACCGGCGACATCTTCGGCTCGCTGCGCTGCGATTGCGGCGACCAGTTGCACAACGCCCTGCGCATGATCGCCCGGGAGGGCCAGGGCGTGTTCCTGTACATGCGGCAGGAGGGCCGGGGCATGGGCATCATCAACAAACTCAGGGCCTACGCCCTACAGGACGAGGGGTTTGATACGGTGGAAGCCAACCACATGATGGGCTTTCCCGAAGACCTCCGGGACTACGGCATCGGCGCGCAGATCCTACGCGACCTGGGGCTTTCCACTATTCGCCTGCTGACCAACAACCCCAAAAAGATCGTGGGCCTGGAGGGCTACGGTCTCAAAATCGTGGAACGGGTGCCCATCGTGATCCAGCCCAACGAGGAAAACTACCGGTACCTCACCGTCAAACGCGAGAAACTGGGGCACCTGCTGAACCTTGGAGGAAAGAGTCATGAAGGAACATCGGGGGAAGTTGACGGCCAAGGGGCGCCGCATCGGGGTGGTGGCCTCAAGGTTTAACGGCCAGATCACCGAGAAACTGGTACAGGGCGCCTACGAGGCGTTCGTGCAGCTCGGGGGCGCAGCCGACGACTTTGAGGTGTTCTGGGTGCCGGGGGCTCTGGAAATCCCCCAGGTGCTGCAGGCCCTGGCGCGCCAAAAGAAGTTTGACGGCCTGCTGGCCCTCGGCTGCGTGATTCGCGGCGAAACGCCCCACTTTGACCATGTGGCCCGGGAGGTGATGCACGGCGTAAGCCGCCTGGGCCATCACGGCCCTGCGGTGCCCGTGGCCTCGGGCGTGGTGCTGGCCGATACCATGGACCAGGCCGTGGACCGGGCCGGCGGCAAAATGGGCAACCGCGGCCGCGACGCCCTTCTGACCCTGCTGGAAACCCTGGACCTCCTGGAACAACTCCGGGAACCGGGATCGGGCCAAAACGCCTGATCCTCACGAATGCTCCGGATCCTCCAGGTTTCCGACGCCTACTATCCCTTTCCCGGCGGGGTTTCCGAACACCTGCACCACCTGACCGTCGCCCTGCGGCAACGGGGCCACGACGCCCGTATCCTGACCGGCCGGTATCCCGGCACCTATGAGGACCCGCCCTGGGTGCATCGCGTGGGCCGGGTACGCGTGCTGCCCGCCCTGGGCTTTTTCAACAAAACCCAGTTGACCCTGACGCTTTCGCCCGGCCTGCCCCTGGAGGTGCGGACCTTTTTCCGGCAACACCGGTTTGACATCGTGCATACCCACGGCCCCCTGGCCCTGAACCTGCCCTTCCTGGCCCTGCACTACGGCAACGGCGTGCAGGTGGCCACCTTCCACACTGCCTTCGTGGGCTGGAACTTCAACCGGATCGGCAAGGTGTTCTTTCGGCGGGCGGCCCGAAAAATCGCCCGGAGCATCGTGGTGTCGCGGGTGGCCTGGGAGGCCGTGGCGCCCCACTATCCGGGCCGCTATGTGCTCGTGCCCAATGGCATCGACCTGACGCGTTTCCGGCCCGACGGCCCGCTGCCGCCCCTGAACCTCCGCCGCCCGGTGATCCTCTACCTGGGCCGGATGGAACCCCGCAAGGGGTTTCCCCTGCTCCTGGAGGCCTTCCGGCGGGTCAAACGCCGCCTGCCCGAAGCCACCCTGCTGGCCGTGGGCGGTGGCGCCTACCTGGAAACCTATCGCCGCCGGGTTCCCCCGGAACTCCGGAACTCCGTGCACTTCACGGGCTTTGTGCCGGCCCAGGACCTGCCGGCCTATTATCGCTATGCCGACCTCTACACCTCACCGGCCATCGGCGGCGAAACCTTCGGCATCGTGCTCCTGGAGGCCATGGCCAGCGGTACCCCGGTGGTGGCCTCCGACATTCCCGGGTATCGGCAGGTGATCACCCCGGGTCAAAACGGCCTGCTCGTGGATGTCCGAAACCCTGAGGCCTACGCCGAGGCCCTGGTGGCGGTGCTCAGCCGTCCGGCGCTCGCCGAGCGGCTCCGGCGGGAGGGCCTGCGCACGGCCCGGCGGTACGCCTGGCCCGAGATTGCCCGCCAGGTGGAACAGGTGTACCTGGAGGCCCTGCAGGAGGCCCATCGCTTACAATAGGGCATCCGTGGAGACCAAAGGAGGCAACCATGAGCCGCACCGAGGAGTTCATTCGGGAAGCCGAAATCTGGAGCGCCCACAATTACCATCCCCTGCCCGTGGTGATCGAACGGGGCGAGGGCGTGTGGGTGTACGATGTGGACGGCAACCGCTACCTGGACATGCTCTCCGCCTACTCGGCCTTGAACCAGGGGCACCGGCATCCCCGCATCGTGCAGGCCTTGGTGGAACAGGCCGGCCGGGTGACCCTCACCTCCCGGGCCTTCCACAACGACAAGATGGGGCCGTTCCTCAAGAAGCTGTGCCAGCTGGCCGGCTTTGAAAAGGCGTTGCCCATGAATACCGGGGCCGAGGCCGTGGAAACCGCCCTCAAGGCGGCCCGCAAATGGGGCTATCTCAAGAAGGGGGTGCCGGAGAACCAGGCCGAGATCATCGCCGCCGAAAACAACTTCCACGGCCGCACGATCACCATCATCAGCTTTTCCACCGAACCCCAGTATCGCTTTGGCTTCGGCCCCTTTACGCCGGGCTTCAAGATCGTGCCCTTCGGCGACGCCGAAGCCCTGGAACGGGCCATCACTCCGAACACCGTGGGTTTCCTGGTGGAACCCATCCAGGGCGAAGGGGGCGTCATCGTGCCGCCGGAGGGCTACCTGCGGCAGGTTCGGGAGATCACGCGGCGCCACCGGGTGCTCCTGATGCTGGACGAGATCCAGACCGGCTTCGGCCGCACGGGCAAGATGTTCGCCTTCCAGCACGAGGACGCGCGGCCCGACATCCTGATCCTGGGCAAGGCCCTGGGCGGCGGCGTGTACCCGGTGTCCGCCATCCTGGCCGACAACGAGGTGATGGAGGTGTTCACGCCGGGCGACCACGGGTCCACCTTCGGCGGCAACCCCCTGGGGGCCGCCGTGGCCATGGCCGCCCTGGATGTATTGGTGGACGAACGCCTGCCCGAGCGCGCACAGGAACTGGGCACCTACTTCACGGACCGGCTCCGGCGGATCCAGAGTCCCTATGTGAAGGAAATCCGGGGCAAGGGCCTTTTGATCGGTGTGGAAATCAAGCCCGAGTACGGCACCGCCCGGCCCTTCTGCGAGAAACTCCTGCGCCTGGGCATCCTGGCCAAGGAAACCCACGCCCAGGTGATCCGGTTTGCGCCGCCCCTCGTGATCACCCGCGAGGAGCTGGACTGGGCCCTGGAACGCATCGAGCGGGTGCTCACCGAGCCCCTGGAGGCCGAATAAGGAAACTTGACAAGGAGGCACTGAACCATTTTAATATCATCGGCCTTCACCGAAAGGGGGGATGCCGATGAAAATGCGGAAGAAGTTTGAAATCAACCCGAACGAGCCGGTGTACATGATCAGCGTGGCGGCCCGGCTGGTGGGGCTCCACGAGCAAACGCTTCG
>WGAB01000175.1 GCA_015489295.1 Caldifarciminota bacterium | reverse complement strand
CCCCGCCACCGGGATCACCAACGGCTCGGGCACCTCGCCCCGCACCACGCCCTCCCGGGGCTCCAGCCCCTCCTCCCGCCGGCCGGCAGTATCGCTTTTCTCCACAATGAACTCCGGCTCCAGCAGGTCTTCCAGGGCCTTCAGCAGATCGCCCCGACGCCGCTCCATGCCCAAGGCGTTGATCTGGAACACTACTCCCCGCTCGTACCGGTCCACCACCAGGCCCGGCAGGCCGTCGGCCTCGCTGTGCACCCACCGATACGCCGTCTCGCGGGTCCGGCGGAACAGGAACTGCCGATACTCCAGGGCCCGAAACAGGCGCTCCTTGATGGCCAGGTAATCTAAGGGCTCCTCCTTGAGGGAGTAACGGCGAAGCGCCAGCACCGACCGGGGGTTAAAGAGATAGGAGCCCAGAAACTGGCCCCGGGTGTTATACACGGCCACGGCATCCCCGGGCTCGGCGTCACCGGCATCCACAATGCGCTTGCTATAGATCCAGGGGTGCAGCTGGCCGGGACGGCCCTTGACGACAACCCGCTTCATGGTGGGGTTTTCACAGGAGTTCCAGGATGCCCTTCACCAGCCGGGCCAGTTCGCCGCCAGCCCGCTCCGCCATGGCCACCACCTCTTCGTGGGTCGCTGGCTCGGGCTGGTACGGGTTGGCCACATTGGTGATCACCGAAAACCCCAGCACCTTCATCCCCATGTGGTTCGCCACGATTACCTCGGGCACCGTGGACATGCCTACGGCGTCGCCGCCGATGGTACGCACAAACAGGTACTCGGCCGGGGTTTCCAGGTTGGGGCCCGGCAGCGCCACGTACACGCCCTGCCGCAGGAACACCCCCTTCTTTTTGGCCACCTCAATGGCAAGATCCCGAAGGCCCCGGTCGTAGGCGTTGTGCATGGACGGAAACCGGGGGCCCAGGGTGTCGTCGTTGGGGCCCCGCAGGGGGTTGTCCGGGATTAGGTTGATGTGATCCACGATCATCATCAGGTCGCCGGGCCGGAAATAGGGGTTCACGCCACCCGCGGCATTGGACACGATGAGCACCGACACCCCCAAAAGCCGCATCACCCGGATCGGAAAGGTGACCTCGGCCGCAGAATAGCCCTCGTAATAGTGGAACCGCCCCTGCATGGCCATCACCCGTTTGCCGCTCAGGGTGCCGAAGATCAACTTGCCCCGGTGGCCCTTGACCGTGGAAACCGGAAAATGCGGGATGTCCCAGTAGGGGATTTCCACCTCTTTTTCAATGTCCTCAGCCAAACCGCCCAGGCCGGACCCCAGAACGATCCCTACCTCCGGCGAAGCCGGAATCCGCTCCCGCAGATACTGTTCGGCCTCGGCCAGTTTCCGCCCCAGATCCTCAATCATGGGTCACCTCCTCGTGTGGCTAAATATACGGGCTATCGAATTTCCAGCATGCGCCGCAGGGCCCGCTCGGCCCGCTGCCGAATCTCCTCGGGCACCGTCACCGGGTACACTTCGTCCCGGAGCGAGCGGTACACGCCCTCCAGCGTGGTCATCTTCATGAACTCGCAGACGGCCTCCTCGTCCACCGGCATAAAGGTCTTGTTCGGAAACTCCCGCTGAAGCCGTTGCACCAGGCCCACTTCGGTGGCAATCAGGAATACCGAGCCCTCCGGCGCCTCGGCCGCGGCCCTGACCATGCCGCCGGTGGACGCGAACTGCACCCGGTCGGCCGGTACCCGGCCCTGCTGCACGAGTTCCGACAGAACCCACGAAGCCTGGCTCTCCGGGTGTACCAGCAGCCGGGCCTCTGGAACGGCCTCCAGAAGGTCCAGCAGCCGGGACAGGGTAAACCGATAGTGTACATGGCAGTGGCCGGGCCACAGGGTGAGCCGTCGGCCGGTTTGCCGCATCACATAGGTGCCCAGGAAAAAGTCGGGCACGAACAGGATCTCGCGGCCTTCCGGAATCTGGGCCACCACCTTTACGGCATTGGAAGAGGTACAGCAGTAGTCGCTCACGGCCTTGACCTCGGCCGTGGTGTTGACATAGGACACCACCACGCCCTCCGGGTGCTTCTCCCGCCAGCGCAGGATATCTTCGGCCGTCACCGAATCCGCCAGGCTGCAGCCGGCCTCCAGCGAAGGGATCAGCACCTTTTTGTCGGGCGAGAGGATGGCCGCGGTTTCGGCCATGAAGTGCACGCCGGCAAACACGATGATGCGCGCGTCGGTTTCCGCGGCCCGAAGCGAGAGGTCCAGGGAATCCCCCACAAAATCCGCCACCGCCTGCACCTCGCTCACCTGGTAATTGTGGGCCAGGACCACCGCCTGTTTTTCTTTTTTCAGGCGTTGGATTTCGGTCACCAGCTCGTCACGAGTCATCCTTCGGGTCATTCGGCCACCTCCAGGCTGAAGTTGATCCACCGGGCCGAGTGGGTCAGGGCCCCCACCGAGATGTAATGCACGCCCAGCAGGGCGATCTGCCGCACATTCTCCAGGGTCACGCCGCCGGAAACCTCCACCCGCACCCCTGGAGGGAT
>WGAB01000174.1 GCA_015489295.1 Caldifarciminota bacterium | reverse complement strand
CCGAGGCCGTCAAACGGTACCTGGTGGAGCACGGCATCGAGGAAGACCGCCTGATCGCCAGGGGGTACGGCCCCAAAAAGCCCATCGCCCCCAACGACACCCCGGAAAACCGGGCCAAAAACCGCCGGGTGGAAATCGTGGTGCTGGGCGAGAAGATCCAGCCGTGATCCCCATCTTCGACCTGCACCAGGATTTCATTTCGCTGCTCCGGATCCACAACTTCGATCCCTGGTCCGGGGAGGAGCCCTTTACCCATCACGGCAACCTGCACCGGCTCCGGGAAAGTGGCTACAAACTGGTGGTGCAGGCCATCTTCCCTTTGCACCGCCACTGGGGCACATACCTCACGGAAAACCCCCTGGTGCAGGCTTTCCGCACCCTGGAGCGATTCCACGAACTGGCGGAGGCCTACGCCGACCGGGTGATGTTGATCCAGAGCCGCACCGATCTGGACCGCCTGATGGAATCCGACAAACTGGGCATCCTCATCGGCTATGAGGGGCTTTATGGCGTAGAGGACCGCTGGGTGCTCCGGGCCCTTTACCGGGGTGGGGTCCGGGTGCTGGGCCTCACCTGGAACGTGTCCAACCTGGTGGCCACAGGGGCCTGGGATGACAAGGATCGGGGGCTTTCGGGGCTGGGCGAGGCCCTGCTGCGGCAGGCCGACGACCTGGGGTTCCTCCTCGACCTGGCCCACGCTTCCCCCCGCACCTACGAAGAGGTGCTCGCCCTGCCCCTGCAGCGGCCGCCCTTTGTATCGCACACGGGCGTCATTCCGGGAACCCCCACGAACCCGCGGAACATCTCCCTGGACCTGGCCCGGCGGGTGGTGGAGCGGGGTGGCATCGTGGGGCTGGCGCTGGCCAAGCTGTTCTTTGAGGATGCCCAGGCCACCCTCGAAGACGTGGCCGATCGGGTCGAACTGTTGCTTCGAGAAATCCCCGGCGGCATCGCCTCGGGTTCCGATTTCTTTGGGTTTGGCCGGCACGAGACCATCGAGGGCCTGGAGGGTGTGGAGGGGCTCCGTGCCCTGGAGCGCCTTTTGCGGCAACGTGGGGTCGCCCCCAGGGCCCTGGAGGCGTACCTGTACGGCAACGCCCTCAGGTACCTTCGGGAGAATCTTCCGGTGGCGTAGGGGGAGTCGGTCGGCCGCCTTCCCGTTCCCGTTCCTGTTCGGCCAGGGTATCGAAGTAGCCCCACATGCCGCCATCCATCCCCCGGGAGATGCCCTGCATGCGCATGGCCAGAACCTCGGGCTGGTTCGCGTATTCCAGGGCGGTTTCCTGGGTGATCAGGCCCCGCCGCCAGAGGTAATACAGCGACTGATCAAAGGTTTGCATGCCGTAGGGCACCACCCCTTCGGCGATGGCCAGCGGGATTTCCAGGGTTTTGTCGGGGTCCCGGATCAGTTCGCGGATCCGGGCATTCACCACCATGATCTCCACGGCGGGTACCAGGCCCCGGCCGTCGGCCCGGGGCACCAGTCGCTGGGAAATCACGGCCTTAAGCACCGAGGCCAGCTGCACCCGCACCTGCTCCTGCTGGGCTGCCGGGAACACGCTGATCACCCGGTTGATGGTTTCCTTGGCATCCATGGTATGGAGGGTGGAAAACACCAGGTGGCCGGTTTCTGCGGCGATGAGGGCCGTGGCGATGGTTTCCAGGTCGCGCATTTCCCCCACCATGATCACGTTGGGGTCCTGCCGAAGGGCCTCCTTCAGGCCGGACAGGAAGGACAGAGTGTCCTCGCCCACCTCCCGCTGGGAGATCAGGGCCTTGTCTTCGGTGAGCACGTACTCGATGGGGTCTTCGATGGTGATGATGCTGACGGCCTTCTGGTGGTTAATGTGGTCCAGCATGGCCGCCAGGGTGGTGGACTTGCCGGTGCCGGCCACCCCGGTCACGAGGATGAGCCCCCGATCCTGCAGGGCCAGGCGGCCGAGCTGGGGAGGGAGGTTGAGCTCCTGCAGGGTGCGGATGCGGGGAGCAATGAGCCGGACCGCCATGGCCAGGGTGCCCATCTGGTAATAAGCGTTCACCCGGTACCGGCCGTAGCCTTCGATGGCCACCGAGAAGTCCGCCACCCGTTCCCGCCGGAGCCGATCCTTATGGCGGGCCCGGGCGATGGTGTCAAAGGCCAGGATGAGTTGTTTCTGGGTGAGGGGCGGGTGGTTCTCCAGGGGCTGAAGCTGGCCGCTCAGGCGCAGGTACGGGGGTTTGCCCACCTTCAGATGGATATCCGAGGCCCCCCGTTTTGCGGCTTCCTTGAAGAGCTCGATGATATCCATCGCCCAAAGGATACGCCACCCCGCCGATGCTTTTCAACGACTTCTTCAGCGGAATGCTTTGGGTTTCGTGAGGTTTTGCAAGCAGGACGGCAGGCTTCGGCGACGATCGGGGAATTTGCGAAGTTCTGCACCGTGGCGTATATTTGGATGGACCGGTTCAAAACCAAGAAGGAGGACCGCGATGAGGAAGTTTGGGTTGGCGATGGTCACCGGAGTGTTGGCCGCCGGATTGCTACTCAATCCCGTGGCAGCCGCGGCCCAGAGCATGCAGGAGGTGTGCAACCAGGCCCAGATGGACGCCCGGCACGATGTCAACAAGGGGCTGTGGATGGCTGCCGGCTTCTTCTTCGGGCTCTTGGGCATCGGCGCCGCCTATGTTCTGGAGCCGGATCCGCCGGCAAGCCGACTCATCGGCAAGAGCCCCGAGTATGTGGCGACCTACACGGATTGCTATAAGGAAGCCGGACGCGATATCCAGGTGAAGGGCGCCGTAACCGGTTGCGTGATCAGCTCCCTGCTTACCGTCGCGTGGTATGGTTGCTGCCTGGTGGCCAGCCTGGGCGGCTAACCCCATGTTCTGGCCTAACCTGCCCCTCCGCCCTTCCCGGAGGGGCAGGTTTTTTGTCCTGGGAGAACGAAGCCGTTGATCCTGCACCTTTTCGCCCTGCTTACCCTGCTTTCCGCCACCCCGGAGGACAGCCTGTGGGTACGGGCAGCGTTTCACCGGGTGTACCAGGAGAACCTGAACCGGGAGGAGGCCTGGGGGACCCTCTACGTGCGGCCCGGTGAACGGTTCGTCCTGGAAATTACCCGACCGATCCACCAGATCATGACCTTCCGGGCCGAAACCCTCCTGCTCTACTATCCCGAGGATTCGGTGGCCTTCAAGATCAAGTCCAGCACCCGGTTCCTGCCCCTGGGAGCCCAGGCCGTCGGGTTCAACGACGAGCGCCTCAAGGACGTGGGCTTCGTGTTCCTGAACCGGCAGGTCCGCGGCGACACCGTCATCACCTTCTGGACCCACCCCGAGCAGAAGGTCCACGCCGTGGTCCGGAAGATCCGGGGAAACCTCAGCAAGCTGGAGGTTCGGGATGCCCAGGACCGGCCGGTGTTGGACCTGGTGGCCCGGGATTACGAAACCCTGGCAAACCGGTGGACCGTTCCCCGATGGGTGAAGTCCATCGAGGCTCTGCCCGACGGCTTTTCCGAAGAAACCATCCGCCTGGATAGCCTGCAGGTGACCCCTCGGGTGCCCGCCTGGGTTCGGCACTTCCAGATTCCCCCGGGCGTTGCCGTTACGGTGAAGGGATGGGAGGAGTAGCCGCCGCGGTGTTGCTGGTGCTGCTCTGCCGGCCGCCCGGTGCCCGGCCCTTTGACGTTCCCGAGATGCCTCCGAAGAACCCCTCAACCCAGAGAACCGCGGTTCCAAGCCCGGGGTTCTCACCCCTCCGGGCCGTGGTGGTGGGGCTGATCCGGGGGTACCAGGCCACCCTGTCCCGGATCCAGGGGGATGTGTGCAACTTCACCCCCTCCTGTTCCCACTTTGCCGTGCAGGCCGTGCAGCGCTTCGGGCCCCTCCAGGGGCTCCTTTTGGCCTCCGACCGGCTCCAGCGGTGCCATTTCTGGGCCTGGCACTACCTGGGCCTGTACTACGGGGTTCGGGAGGTGCCCGGCCGGGGCCCGAAACTCGTGGATCCGGTGGATCGGTACCCATGATCCTGCTACTGGCCCTGGTGTTCGCCTCGCCCTTCCAGGAGGCCCTGGATTTCGCCCGATACCTGGATCGCCAGAACGATCCCTACCGGGCCATCCTGGAGTATCAGCGGGCCCTGTTCCTCCTCGAAACCCCCGATACCCTGCTCCACGATTCCATCGTGGTCCGCACGGCCCAGCTCTTTGAAAAACTGGAGCAACCCGAGCGGGCACTCCGCATGCTGGACCGGGCCTGGGATTCCACCGCCCCCGCGGTCCGGTGGGAACGGGGCCGGGCGTACTTCCTCCTCGGTGCCTATGACCAGGCCCGGAGGTACTGGCAGGGCCGCGACACCCTAATCGGCTGGACCTATTTGCGGGAGCAGAACTTTGCCAGGGCCCGGGAATACCTGGGAGCACCCCCTCCGCCGGACCACCGCTCGCCCTGGCTGGCCGCCACGCTCTCCGCCCTGATCCCCGGACTGGGCAAGGTGTATGCCGGCCGCCTCTGGGACGGGGTGTTTTCCTTCCTGCTGAACGCCTATACCGGGTGGCAAACGTACCGGAGTTACCGTCAGCATCGCCCCGTGGCCACGCCGGTGTATGGAGGGTTTTTCGCCTTCTTTTATGTGGGCAACGTGTACGGCTCCTATGTGGCGGCCCGGCAGTACAACCGCACCCAGATCCAGCTGCGGATCACCGAAACCGAGGTGGACCTTGGGCTCTGGCGTTACCTGCCATGACGGTGTTCCTCTGGTTTCTGGTGGCCTCTTTGCCCCGGCCGCTCCCCGGCTTTGCCGACTCCCTGCTGCACTGGAATGAGCCCTTTCATGCCATCACCGAGTACAAGCGGCAACTGTTTTTTGCTGCCGGCGACTCCCTGCACGCCCTGGAGGGCATCGCCCGGGCCTACGAGATGCGGGGCAAGGTCGCCGAAGCCCTCCATTACTGGGGAGAGGTGAACTATCGCAACCCCCAGGGGTGGGTACGCCATCGGATGGCCCGGCTGCTCCTGCAGCAGGGACGGCCCCAGGAGGTTCGGATGCTGCTTATGGGGGATACCTCCCGCACTGGGCGGATCCTTCGGCTCCTGGCAGAGGCGTGGTCCGGCCGTTACCCGGAGGTGCGCGACAGCCTGCAGAACCTGGGCCTTTCCCTTCCCGCTTTGCCCTCGCGTCGCTGGATCCAAACCGTGGCCTGGCTGGTGCCCGGAGTCGGCTTCCTCTGGCTGGGAGAACCCCTTCGGGGCCTTTCTTCCATCGGGGCCCAGCTGGGATCGCTGTTGTGGACCGGCCTTTTGATCCGGCAACGACAGTACAGCGATGCGGTTACGGTGGGGGTGTCCCTTGCGTTCCGCTTCTATGTCGGGGGCCGGGCCAGTTTGCTCCGGCTCTACCGGGAGCGGCAACAGGAAGCGCTGCAGCGGGCGTTGCAGCGCCTACCCTATTCCGAGCCCTGAGGCTCCCCGCTGTACAATTGGGCCATGCGAAGGATCGTCGGTACTTCGATTGTCGCGCTGTTCTTGCCGTGGATGCTTTGGGCGGGCAATACCGCTCCCCGTTTCTCCCTCAAAGACCTCAACGGCAACGTCGTCACCCTGGATTCGCTCCTTCAAAAAGGGCCGGTCATCCTGGACTTCTGGGCCACCTGGTGCACGTACTGCGACGAGGAACTGGACCTTTTGAACGAGTTTCAGAAGGAGTTCGGGGACCACCTGACCGTGGTGGGCATTTCCATCGACAGCCCCAAGACGCTCGCCAAGATCCGGGCCATGAAGGAAAGCCACAACTGGCAGTTCCCGATCCTGCTGGACCCCACCAAAAAGTGGAAAAACCGGTACAAGGTGTTCGCCCTTCCAACAGTGTTCATCATCAGCCCGGAGGGGGAGATCGTGAAGACCCATTTCGGGTACAATCCCTCCCAGGAGGAAAACCTCCGGCAGGAAATCCGGGCCTTGATCCAGGAGTATCTGGCTCAGCAGGCCTCCGAAGACACGACGTCTCCAACCCCGGCCGGGCAGTAGCCCGGCGGAAAGGAGGGCATCATGCAGGCTTTGCTGCTGGCAGGGCTTTTGGTGTCGCTTTCGCCGGATTCCCTGTTGACCGCGTTGCAAACGAAACTGGAGGGAATCCGGGATTACACCTGCGTACTCGAGAGTTACGAGCGCCTGGGCGACAGGGAGATCCGCCGCACGTACGACTACAAATACATGGAGCCCGGCTGGGTCAAGATGCGGATCACCGCCGGCGACAACAAGGGAGCCCGGCTCTCCTACAACCCCGATCTGGGGAAGGTCCGGGCCGCCAAGGGCGGCATCCTGGGCGCCATCAAGATCAGCGTCACGCCCGACAACAAGCGGGTGCGGTCCCTGCGGGGAGGCCGGGTGGACCGTTCCGGCTGGCCCGAGGTGCTCAAGGAGTTCCGGCAGTTGCTCACCACGGCTGATACCGCCTGGGTGAGCGATTCCGCAGGCCTCTGGGTTTTGCACCTGGTAGGGGTCAGGGCCGAACTGCCGGACGTGCATCGGGTGGAGGTCTTCGTACAGCAGACCGATACCCTGCCGCTGGGCTACGATGAGTACGATGCCCAGGGCACCCTGGTCCACCGGGTGCGGTACCGGGAGATCCAGGTCAACGTGGGCCTGAAGCGGGAGGACTTCAATCTTTGAGCACGGGCTGAACCTGCTGGGGTCGGTTCACCCGCTGGGGGTGTTCCTTTACGTTTTCCTGGGGCTCCTGGTGTATATGCCGGTGGGGCCGGATGTCTATCTCATGGCCCGGGCCCACGCCCTGGGCCGGTTCCCGGTGGCGGCTTTCCTGGCCGTGATCCTGGCCTACGGCGCCGCCCTCTCGGTGGCCTACGCCGTAGGAGCCACCGGGCGCAGGGTTTTCCGGCGAGACCTCGGGCGGGTTGAACGCTGGATCCAGCGCTACGGCGGCTGGGCCTCCTTCCTTGCTGCGGTGTCGCCGGTGCCCCTGCGGGAGTATGCACTGGTGGCGGGCTACAGCCGGATGGCGTATCCTGTGTTCCTTGGCGGCATCCTCGCAGGCCTCGTTCTACGGTTCGCACTGGAATGTACGGTTTCTCTTATGTGGTAAACTGGAAAGCCCTGGACTTCCCGATCCCCTGGGACCGGGTGTTCGGATGGAGCGGTCCGCTGGTGGTGGAAATCGGGTTCGGCAACGGCGATTTCCTGGTGGAAACGGCGCCCCGCCGGCCCGGCACCCGCTTCGTGGGCATTGAGATCTCCCGGACCAGCGTCCTTAAGGCCTCCAAACGGCTCCGGGCCCTCAGGATCCGCAATGTCCGGCTGGTCCACTGGGACGCCCGGCCGGCGCTGCAGCACCTGTTTGCACCGGGCTCCCTTCACGAGGTACACAGCTACTTTCCGGACCCCTGGCCCAAGAAACGCCACGAAAAACGGCGGCTTTTCAGCCTGGAGTTTTGCAAACTCGTGGCCTCCCGATTGAAAACCGGGGGACGGGTGATCCTGTACACCGACGATGCCAACTACTTCGCCTGGGTTTCCCAGAATTTCCGCGATAGCCGCCTTTTTCGGGTGAGCGCCGGGCCGGCCGAACGGATCCCCGACACCAAGTACGCCCAGAAGTGGCTTCAGGCTGGCAAATCCGTGTATGCTTTAGAGGCTTGGAAAACCCGGGACCCCGAAGAGGCGTTCCCCATAGTCCAGAGGTTAAAGACCATGCCCAATGTAGTCCTGCGTTGCGAAGAGGAGGATTTCCTGGCCCGCTTCGTGCAGCACTTTCAGGCCCTGGAAATCCTCGGCGGCATTGAGGTGCGCATCCCCAGGGCCTACCTGGCGGCCGACAAACGCTCGGCCGTGTTCGAAACCTTCCTCCGCGAGAAGGGCATCCAGCAGCGGTTCTTCCTGGAGGTCAAACGCCTGGGCCAGCGAACGGTGATCAAGGTCCACGACGCCTTCGACGTGGTGGCAACCCCCGGGGTCAAACTGGCGGTCACCGCCCTGGCCGACGCGCTGGTGCGCCGCGGATGCCGCCGGGTGTATACCACCACCGGGCTCTGAAACCATCATGAAGTGGCTTCTTGCACTCAGCAGCACCCGCGACCGGGAGGAGGGCGTGCAGCAGCTCCTCGAGGAACTGCAACCGGACGATGAACTGGTGCTGCTGTTTGTTCTGGACCGCCGGATCCCCGAGTCCGTGGCCTCCTGGCTGCTCTACCTGGGCTTCATGGGGGAAACCCTGACCGACGAGATCCGCGAGATTCTGTTCGGAGAACTGACCCGGAACGCCGAAGAACGGGTGCGGGAACTGAAGCAGAAGGCCGAACAGCGCGGAATCCGCGTGAAAACCCTCTTTCAGGAAGGGAACTTCTTCGACGCCCTGCGCCAGGTATACGAAGCCGAAAAGCCCGACAGGGTGGTGTTTTTCCGGGAAGAGGGCGTGCTTCTGGCCGACCCCCAGTCTCCGCCCCGCCTCCCCTTTCCCTACGAGGAACGGTAGCCAACCCACCATTGCGGGGTTTTGGACCTCGGTTTATGATTGGTAAAGTCCCCATGCCCCCGTAGCTCAAGTGGATAGAGCATCGGATTTCTAATCCGAGGGTTGCAGGTTCGAGTCCTGCCGGGGGCGCCACTCTCAGGCTACAGGAGCTCCCGCTCCACAAACCCCACGTCCACCTTCCCCTCCTGGAACGCCGGATGCTGCAGCAACTTCAAGTGGAAGGGGATCGTGGTCTTGACCCCCTCAATGTAAAACTCCTCCAGCGCCCGGATCATGCGACGGATGGCCTGGGGACGGCCTTCGTCGTGCACGATCACCTTTGCAAGCAGCGAATCGTAAAAGGGCGGCACGATGTACCCCTGGTAAATGTGGGAATCCACCCGCACGCCGGGGCCGCCGGGCAGATGCAACTTCTCAATGCGCCCGGGCGTGGGCGCAAACCGGTTTTCCGGGTCCTCGGCGTTGACCCGCACCTCAATCGCATGGCCCTTGAGCGAGATGTCCTCCTGCCGAAACGGCAGCGGCTCCCCGGCCGCCGCCAGGATCTGCGTGCGCACCAGGTCTATGCCTGTCACGAACTCGGTGACCGGGTGTTCCACCTGCAGCCGGGTGTTGAGCTCAATGAAGTAGAAGTCTCCCTCCGGGGTCACCAGGAACTCAAAAGTGCCCACCGAGGTGTACTTCAGGGCGCGGGCCCCTCGTACCGCCGCCTCCTGCATCCGTTCCCGCAGATCCGGGTCCACGGCCGGCGACTCCTCCAGCAGTTTCTGGTACCGTCGCTGCACCGAGCACTCCCGTTCCCCGAGGGCCACCACATGGCCGTGGCGGTCGGCGGCCACTTGGATTTCCACATGCCGCGGCCGTTCCAGGTACTTTTCCATGTACAGGCCAGGATCGCCGAAGGCGCTCTGGGCCTCCATTTTGGCGATGCTCATGGCCGGTGCCAACTCCTCGGGGTCCCGCAGGATCCGCATCCCACGGCCGCCCCCGCCCATCCGGGCCTTCAGGATCACCGGGAACCCGCCCACCGACTCGATCCACCGCAGTGCCTGCTCCGGCGACTCCGTGGCCTCTTCGGTGCCCGGCACCACCGGCACCCCCACCTCCTTCATCACCCGCTTGGCCATCAACTTGTCGCCCGCCAGTTCCATGGTTTCGGGATTGGGCCCGATGAACACGAACCCGTGCTCCTCCACGATGCGGGCGAAATCGGGGTTTTCCGCCAGGAACCCGTAGCCCGGGTGGATGGCATCCACCCCGGTCACCTGGGCCGCACTCAGGATCTGGGGAATGTTGAGGTAGCTCCGGCGGGCGTCGGCCGGGCCCACGCACACGGCGTAATCCGCGAGCGCCACATGCAAACTGTCGCGGTCGGCCTCCGAGTAAATCGCCACCGACTCGATGCCCAGTTCCTTCAGCGCGTAGATGATGCGGACGGCGATTTCCCCGCGGTTGGCCACCAGTACCCGTTTGAACATGATGCTGCCCGTTAGAGGGTGAGGTTCACCTCGGTTTCCCGGTCAAACAGGTGGATGTGGTGGGTATCCACGAACACCTCCTGGGTGCTGCCCTCCGGCGGAATGTCGCGGGGAGGCACCCGAGAAATGAAGGTGACGCCGTTCATCGAGTAGTACACCAGCACCTCGTTGCCCAGGGTTTCCCGAAGGTCCACCCGGGCCTTGAAGGAGGGCTCGTGGCCCTGTTTGAAGGCGCCGTGGTACAGGTGCTCGGGCCGCACCCCCAGATACACCTGCTGGCCGGGCTGCACCTTGCCCTTCACGGTGTCCGGCAGGGGCAGGTTCATATACTCGTTCCGGAAGTACAGGGTGCCGTTTTCTTCCTCCACCCGTCCCTCAAAGAAGTTCATGGGTGGCGACCCGATGAACCCGGCCACGAACTTGTTGGCGGGCTTGAAGTACAGGGTGATGGGGTCCGCAATCTGCTGCACCGTGCCGTTGTTCAGCAGCACGATCTTGTCGCCCAGGGTCATGGCCTC
Source organism: Caldifarciminota bacterium (assembly GCA_015489295.1). Next base: position 897 of record WGAB01000174.1, on the reverse strand, counting down.
CACCTGGTCGTGGGTCACATAGATGGAGGTGGCCTTCAGGCGTTTGTGGAGTTTGGCGAGCTCGGCCCGCATGTGCACCCGCATCTTGGCATCCAGGTTGGACAGGGGTTCGTCAAACAAAAAGACCTTCGGATGCCGCACAATGGCACGGCCCAGAGCCACGCGCTGCCGCTGCCCGCCGGAAAGCTGCCGCGGCTTGCGGTCCAGCAGGTTCTCAATGCCCAGGATCTTGGCCGCCTCCAGCACCCGGCGCTTGATCTCGTCCTTGGGCACCTTGCGCATCTTGAGGCCGAAGGCCATGTTGTCAAACACGTTCATGTGCGGATACAGGGCGTAGTTCTGGAACACCATGGCGATGTCCCGGTCCTTGGGCGGCAGGTGGTTCACCACCTGGCCATCGATCAGGATCTCGCCCGAGGTGGGCTGTTCCAGGCCAGCGATGAGCCGCAGCGTGGTGGTTTTGCCGCAGCCCGAAGGGCCCAGGATCACCACAAACTCGCCATCCTCCACCTTAAAGGACACATCCTTTACACCCACCGCGCCGTTGTCAAAGATCTTGGTCACCTGCCTGAGTTCAACCTCTGCCATGACGAACCCCCAGTAGGTTAAAAAGGCGGATCAGGGTTTCCTTCAATTCATGCCGGGGCACCACCCGATCAATCATGCCGTGTTCCAGCAGAAACTCCGAGGTCTGGAACCCCGGCGGCAACTGCTGCTTGATGGTGTCCCGGATCACCCGCGGGCCGGCGAACCCCAGGAGCGCCCCGGGCTCTGCCAGGATGATGTCGCCCAGCGACGCAAAGGACGCCATGACTCCGCCCATGGTGGGGTCAGCCAGGATGGTAATGTAGGGCAATCGCGCCTCCTGGAGTTCCACAACCCCCACCACGGTTTTGG
>WGAB01000173.1 GCA_015489295.1 Caldifarciminota bacterium | reverse complement strand
GCGCGGAATTGCTGTGTTTCAACCTGGAACGGAGATCGAACATGTCGGTCGATTCCTTGGGTTTCCATTCCGCTGCGCGGAATTGCTGTGTTTCAACCCTTTCTATCCAAAATTTACCTACTAAACCTGCATGGTAGTTTCCATTCCGCTGCGCGGAATTGCTGTGTTTCAACTCTACACCCTGAAGGCCGCATGTGTCAAGGGCTCGAGAACCGGTTTCCGCGAACCTCCCCTGGAAGGCTCTCCTACGAACCCCCATAGGAGGTAGAGAATCACCCAACCCTTTGAAAACCAGCAGGTTATAAAATCCGCGAACCTCCAGGGGTTTTCTGCGTCCGATAGGTTCGCGGCTTCCCCCCCTACACGATCCACACATCCTCGTCCACCGCCAACTCCCCTTGCTGGCCCAGCCGCGTGATCCGCTGCCGACACGGCTCGTACAGGGGATAGATGGCCACCCGGTCTTCCTCCGCATCCATGATCTCCCGAATCTCGTACAGCAGGGTGAGAAAATCCGATCGACTGAGGTAGGCCTCGAACACACTGTACTGCACCCGCTGCCCATAGGCGGCCAAGCACCGGGCCATCCGCAGGCGACGGCGGTCGTCGCGGATGTCATAGGCGATCACATAGTAAGTTCTCATGGTCCACCTCACTTGGGGGTAAAGGGCACATAGGAGTCCCACTCACCCAGAAGAACCTTGCCGAGAATCCGGACCTGCATTTCCATGTGTCGAAAGTACGGCAGCCGATAGCCAAACCGCGGATGCCGCAATTGCTCCCGCTTTTTGGCCTCATAGGCCCGAACCACCGCCTTCCGGGCCGACTCTTTGAAGTACACCCCGCCAAACTCGCGGGTAAAGTGCTCGGGCTTCAGTTGCCCCCGCTTCCACAGGCTCAGGGCCAGGGCATCCGCCACGATGGGCCGGAACTCCTCCATGAGGTCCAGCGCCAGCGCAGGTCGGCCAAAGTGGGGGCTGTGCAGGAACCCCAGGTAGGGGTCCAGGCCCACAACGAAAACCAGGTGCACCAGGTCCTTCAGCAGCAGGGTATATAAAAAGGAAAGGGTGGCGTTCACCGGATCGCGCGGCGGCCGCCGGTTTCGCCGTTCAAAAGGCTCTGGAAACAGTCGGCCAAGGGCCGCAAAGTACTTTCGGGAGGCAATGCCCTCCAGTCCCCGCAGGGTCTCGAGGTCCGGAGCATCGGCCACCTGAGCCCGGAGGTGCCGAAGTTCGTGCAAGGCGGTCCGCAGGGCGTCCTCGGCATCCGGGGCGGAGGCGAGATGGCGGCGCAAAAGGAGCCGCTGGTTGTGAAGCTTTCCGGCCACGATGCCCCGGGCCAGGGCCAGGCGCTGTTCCGGGCGGTCGTAGGCCCGAAACTGGGCCAAGCGCAGGGGCAGGTTGCGGTTGGTTTCCGGCAGCGTAATGCCGCTGAACCGTCCCCGGCCGGTGAGGTACACCACGGGAACGCCCCGGGCCAGCAGAACCCGGAGCAACTGGCTGGAAATCTGGACATTGCCCACCAACACGACCTGATCCACCTGGGTCAGGGGCACCTGCAGATCAAACATTTCGCCCGGACGGCGAATGCGGATACTGTCGCCCCGTTTGCCCAGCGAAGCGCCCGGAGTGTCGATGTAAAGGACCCGCTGGACCACCTGGAGGGAACGGGGCAGGGGCGGTGCGGCGGGCGCAGGTTCGGCGGCGGCTTCCTGGGCAAAGGGCAGGCAGGTGGCAAAAAGGGCGCACTGGGTGCAGGACTCCCGGGGCTGGGGCTCGGGAATCCACTCCCCTTCCACAATGCGGCGGGCCTGTTCCAGGGCTTCCAGGGCCTGCTGGCGGAGGGCATCGTCCAGGGGCACCTGCCGCCGTTTTCTGGAGGCCGTGTAGTACACATAGCCCACGGGTACCGGCTTCTGCAGGTTTTCTTCCAAAAGAAGCCCCTGGAGGCACACCTGGAGGTCATGGGCCGGATGGGAGGCCACATAGGAACCAGTTTTGAACTCCACGGGCACCGGCTTCTGGTCCACGATAACCAGGTCCACCACGCCGATCAGGTTCAGGGCCTCCGAAGCCAGCAGAACAGAGTACACCTGTTGCCCGCCCTCCGGGAGATGTCGCGACGGTTGCCGGTTGCGCAGGGCTTCTTCCAGGCCGCCCTTGACCATCCACCAGTTCCGGTCTTCGGCACCCTGAACGGCCCGGAGATAGAAGTTTCGGGGGCAGTAGCCGATCTCGGCCACCAACGACACCGGCAGGTACAACCGATGTTCCCCCTCCCACATGGTTCCCTCCTGCTGCCTTTAAAACACGCGGGTTTTCACCCTGCCGAGTCCTCGAGCGGTTTGGTAGCCTACGCCGGCGTAGGGCGCAAAGGCCGTGAGGGCCAGGATGGGTTCGCGGTGGTCCTGCAGAACTTCGGGAATCTCGTACTCGATTTCGCCCACGGCCCCCACCACCAGGTACCGGTAAAAATGGACGGCCCGGGTTTCCAGCTGGTATCGCCGGATCCGGAGAAGGGAGAAATCCGGGGGTTCCCCCAGCGAGAGCGGGGCGTACCGGTGCCACCGGTGCCACAGGGAGCCAAAGACCCACTGGGGCAGGGGCACCGGCATGTTCCAGTTTTCGTGGCGAAAGGAGGTGGGGGTCAGGAAGTGGAACCGGAGGATCCGTCGGTTGCCGGGCTCCTGCTGGGCCAGGATCAGGTAATCGGCCTGCCGGATCACCTGGACTTCGTGAAACGCAAGGGGAACCCCGCCCAGGGGCCAGTTTTCAGACTGTTGCAGGGACCGGAGGAACAGCGCGCCAACCTGGTCTTCGATGAAGCCGATGACGAAGGAATAGGGCCTGCCGGCCTCCAGCACGATGTACTCGTGCTCCCGGTGTTTTTGGCCCCGGATATTGCTCAGTGAGAAGGGCGGCGGTTCCTTGGACTGGTGGATCCTGTGGGCGTAAAGCCGGTTCCCCGAGGCCAGGATGCGGAGCACCAGGCCATACAGGGCTTCTCCGCCGTGGCCCAGCAGCCGGGCGGGCTCCCGAACCTCAAAGGTCAGTTTCAGGAGTGCAGGCATAGGAACTGCTCCAGTGGATATAGGCACATTCAGTTGTTCGGGATTGCAGGAGCCTAAAGAATCGCATCAGATCTGCTCTTGGAGCCGTTTGAAAAGGCCGAAGGGAAAAGCTTAAGGGTGGGGCTGGGCAGTTTGTCGGAAGAATCAAGGTTACCGGTTTTAGGTTCCTGCACAATCATCAGAAGCCAGGGGGATGGGCTTGGCTTTCCACCGGTTCCCACAGGCCATCTTGTGGCCGGATTCGGAAACGGGCGCCGGGTTCTACCCGGGCACCGGGCCTGTAAGCAATTTCAGGGGATACGAGATGGAACCCGTCATGCTGGAACCGGTACGCGGTGAGGGGCTCAATGGGCCCCTGAAGGCCTTCGGAGGAGGGGGTAGCGAGAAGGTGGGCCGGGGCCCTTACCGGGCCTGAGATGGAAGGGCTTATCACCACCTCACCATGATTTTCTTCCCAGGTCCACTCGCGAGACACCCCAAGATGACGTCCCGCTTTGCAGATCCGCGCAAACCGCACGCGTCCCCATCCATAGGTCCGTTCGCCCCCCAGTTGTAAAGAAAGGTTTTGAAGGGTGTGGACAAGATCCCGGGGAAGGGAGCAAAGCCCTGCCGTTTTGTTATCCTGAGGCTGCCGGATCCAGAGGTCTCCCATTAAGTAAACAGGAATTCCACCAGGAATCCTACGGCACTTGACGGTTACGGGTCCCCGGGTATAGGGGGCGATGAATTCCACCTGGTGCAGGCTTCCTTCTTCTGTGGCCGCACCCAGGGGATCCACCGAAGTAGACACATAGGCGTCCAGGAAAAGATAGTCAAAGAGTTCCAGGTCGTCCCAGGGGAACAGGAGCACCTCCCCGGGTAGGCCTTTGGGGTGGCACGGTGCCGTGGGCCAGAGGTAACCGATGCGCAGGTGGTCATTCACAAATTTCTCAAAGGCTTCAAAGTGCTGTCGCTGGAGCGGTGGCGAACAGAGGGATCGGGTAAGGGAAGCCACAATAGCACCCCACAGGGTGCGTGCCGGCACATAGCGCCGGGTTTGCATGAGGTTGCCCACCTTGCGGAAGCCCACATGCAGAGGGCTTTCCAGGCGGAGCAGCAGGCGATAGTGTTCCCAGGGCATGGCCTTGCCTGTCCGAAAGCCTACGAACCGCCCTCGCCCTTGAGGGCTTTAGCGTGATACCGCGCGTAGATGAGGGTCTGTTCGTACAGGTCACGGACCAGGAGGAGGGTGTCTAAGTCGGCGGTGAGATTTGCCCATTCATTTAACATCCTATTTTTTTGTTGGTTGACTTTATCAAAGGATCTGTCGGTTTGGAGTTGTCCCTTTTTGTTCTGGAATTCTTGCAAAGCTTGTGCAGGTTTTCTCAACGGCCAGAGCCAGGAAAGGAGTTGGGTGGCTGTTCTTTCCTCAGCCGTCATTTTCTCCCCCACCGACTCTCCCCCGCTGCGGCTAAAAAGGAATAACGCCATAGCATACACGCCTTGGGATTGAAGAACGCCCAGCGCCTTGGTGACCAAGGTTTCCAGGTCACGGGCTTGAACCCGGCCTCTTTTAACCTTTTTGCCAATTACTTCCGCAATTTTGTGCGAGATAGCCATGGCCAGGTAATCCAGAGTTTTTACCGTGTTCATCCTTCACCTCCTACAGCTCTTACATAAATGCGAAGGTATGACATCGTGGCTATTTGGCCTCTGTACCTTCACGGACATTTTTCTTGTCTTCGCAAGATCCTTCTAAAGTTTGGTTTTCGACACGCAAGCAATCCACCTTCTGGATGCGTCCAAACCCCCGGGTGCCCATACCGCCGACGCCCAGGTGCTTGAGCCATTCAAGGCCGGCTTCCAAAACATGCAGGGGCTCACTCCACGTTAGATCACGCTCTTGATACCGCTCTAAATCCCCCCGCTGTTCTGAGTCATTTAGAGCCCATCCGACTTTTTCACAATTTTCGCGATTAGGTTTTTCGTCAGGCTCAAAGTCCTTACCGTCAACTCGGAAGAACTTTTCTAAGCGATCCCGCGCGGGAAATAAAGCTCGGTAATCGCTCACCACCACATCCATCCAGAGCACGGTAGCCCGGGGGATGGCTTCGTAGGTGAAAAGCGCGCGTTCTTCAGCCGCGCCCGTCTCGGGATTGATGGCCACCGAAGTGCGCACCTCCAGGTTGGAGTTCACGATCTGGGAGAAGAGTTTGTTAGAGACCAGGACGACACGCTTACGGATTTGGTCGGGGATATTCGGAGGCCAGTCTATTTTTGGAAGTTCCTTTTCCTGCTCTACCATAAGCCAACCCAAGTTGATGCTCTGCGGGGGTTTCTTATCGTCTGATGCACCGGTATGCTTCCATAACTCCCTCGACCATCGGGCCTTGTTGGGGTCATTCAGCTCGATTTCCTGCTCATTCTTTCCCTGCTTTGCCCGAATACCCGCTTCTTTAAGCACCGTTGGGCTGGCTACCCATACCGGCCCCACCATGGAATACACGGGGAAAAGCAGGATGCGCGCGTCGCCGATGGCGACCACACCGGCATGGCCGCCTTCCTGGTCCCGGGCATAGCCGAAGGTGTAGCAAATCGGGCAGGTAGGTTGACCGCAGTGCTTGCGACCCTCTTGCTGGCCCTGGCCCGCACATTGGGGTTTGCCGTAACGGTGGGCGGCATAGGCTCGAATTGCGCCGTGCAGGCTGGTCCCAGGGATTTTGGGCAGGTTCGTGCCCGGCTCCCGTGCGATGGGGTTGTCCACCCGGCCCAGGCGGGCGCCGCCCGTGCCGATATGCACAGGGTCCAGGGTCATCAAAAAGAACCGGTAGGTTTGGGGATCATGCGCCATTGCTTACCTCCTCATGCCAGATTTGTTCAAAACGCTGTACCCAAGGTTGTCCCAAGGTTTGCTCAAAAGCCCGCAGGCGGGCGAGGCAGGGTTCGCCGTACATCGGCACAACCCGTCCATCAATCACCATGTCAGGCATTTCGGCCCGATCAAGGCTTTTGCCAGGTTCACCTTCGACATAGGTGTTCACCTTGCGGGCGGGCTCACGGTCTGTTTCAAGGCCTTCCAGGGGATTCTCCGGAGGCCAAACCCGTGCATCTCGAGCCATTTCTAACGAGGTCCAGAACACACGCATATTTTCCTCCGGGCTGCTCCGTGCAAACCGTTGCCCCTGGGCTTTCCACCAATGCCAGGTTTTCACATCTTGAATCATTGCCTTCCTCCTCGCCGTGAGGTGGGCCTATCCTGCGGGCTCCAAATCATTGCGTGAATCATTCTCCCCTACCGGCCGCTGTTTCAGGATGTGATAGAAGAGTTCCACTGCGTCGGCCAGCACACCGGTCACGGCCCAGTGGGTGAGGCGGTCCAACTCGTGCGGCTTGGGCTTAGTGGCCCATTGGGCGTTTTTCAGCACGTCACTACAGAACTTCTCAAAGGTTTTGTCCTTCACGAACTCCTTGGGATCTTCAAACCACTCGGCCCGCTTGGTTTCAATAAGATCTCGGATCGCGTGGATCTGAGGGGTAGTCAGGCGTTTAATTTTCTTTTCCTTCTCCCCTGCAAGCAATTTCCAGCACGCAATAAGTTCGTCCAGATCATCCAGAAGGTAAGGCCGGTGCAGCGTTCCTGGGCGCCGGCCGTCTTCGCCATAGGCAATTTCGAAGCGCGTTCCGCCATGGTCAAGCCAGATAAAGTCCAGGGTTGCGGGGGTGAAGTAGATGCGGTCGCCCTCTTTGAGTTCTCCAGCGTGGACAACCCAACCAAGCCGTGAATTGCCATCTTCGTCCGGATCGAAGGGATTGGGCGCCTGGTAGTAGCGTGTGCGTGTTTGGGTGGCACTATCGGGGTCGGTATTGCCGTCTTTATCCTCCTTCCAGAACACATAAGGATACCAGTTATCCGGGGTCTTCCCATCGCCCATCACAGCGGGGACGTACCAGGTAATTCGCCTGAACCTTTCTCCGTCCCTGGCGTCCAGCAAGATTTCAAACCATTTTTTAAACTGACCATCTCGATCGCTTTTAAAGCGTTCCGGTAACATGTCCCCTTTTTCAATCAACTTCTGCGCAGGATGAACGACTTTCCAGATGAGCGGCTGGGCTTTCTGGGCGAGTATCCGCCTTCCGGCATCAAGAATCGTTCGCAAAGGCTGGTGGGCATCGGCAAAGACGATGCCCAGGTGCAGGGTCAGGCGGTTACGGACCTTGCCCATCTCCCGCTCGTACTTGGCCCTGATGGCCTGAATCACCTTTATGGCCTTATCCGCAGGCACCAGGGCCATAAAGGTGCGCGGTTCCGCGAGGATGGGGATGAGGGGGGTGTAAGTTGACCCATCTGTTTCCTTCTTTGCAAGGGTAAAGCGTGTTTTGGTTCTACCAGGCCGTCCGTATTCGCTGGGTTCATAGATTTCGTAGGAGGTCCCTTCTTGAAGGACCTGGTGGAAGGGTTGGCCGAAAAGCCCTTCTAAATAACCCAGGTTTTCAATCACCCAGAAGCCGCCACGGTGCTTCTCAGGGATGTCTTTCACGTCCTTCCCTTCAGGCGGCACCCAGAGCACGGCCACCTTGCGCCCTTGGATCTCCATTTCGTAGGCATGAAAGGGACCCAGGTGCTTTCCTAATGCGTCGGCGTTCGCCGCTTTCAGAAAAATGCGAGAGCGCTTTTCGGCCATCGCCTTCCCGGCCCCCGATTCTTCCAGGCTCAACTTCCCTTCCCAGAGTTTTTCAAGGTTCAGCCCATTTCTGTTGCAGAAGTCCCTCAATTCCTCCGGCGGTGCGTCGGTGGGAGCGACCTCCTGCCAGAAGCGGCGGGTGGTTTCCCAGATGCGGCGGAGGCGGGAGTAGGAAACAGGCTTGGGTCCGAGAACGACTTCATGCGTTTTACCGTTTTCGTCGGTCACCTGTACTTTGCGATTTGTTGCCCCAGAAGCCGCGGATGAGCGCTTGAACATCGCTAAAGATTCCACCAGGGTGCCATCCAACCAGTACTCCAGAGGGAAATAGCCCACGATAAGGGCCAGGCGTCCGTTGGCATCGGCCACTTCGTCTAGCCATACGGTTTCGGGGTGGTTCCAGAAGCGATCCCGTGGGCGTTTATGGACGCCCTGGGCCCAGGTTCTGGCCCGGTCCACACGGCGTTCCAGGCATACGCCGCACATTTT
>WGAB01000172.1 GCA_015489295.1 Caldifarciminota bacterium | reverse complement strand
TGCCTGCTGTACAATCAGGGCATGAAGCGGCTCTGGGCGCCCTGGCGGATCGCCTACATTCGCGAGATTGAGAAGATTGAAGGCTGCATCTTCTGCGTGAAACCCCAGGAAAACCGGGACGACGAGAATTTCCTGCTGTACCGGGGGAAAACCGCCTTCGTGCTGCTCAACATCTTTCCCTACAACTCCGGCCACCTGATGGTGGCACCGTACCGGCATACCGCCCTCCTGGAAGACCTTTCACCGGAAGAGGCCCGGGAACTCTGGCACCTGGTCACCGTGGCCGTGCAGGCCCTGAAGCAAACCTTCCAGCCCGATGGCTTCAATGTGGGCCTGAACCTGGGCCGGGCCGCGGGCGCGGGGTTTGACCAGCATCTGCATGTCCACATCGTGCCCCGGTGGGTGGGTGATACCAACTTTATGCCCGTGATCGGCGATACCAAGGTGATCCCCGAGGGCCTGGAAGAAACCTATCGTCGGCTCAAACCGGTGTTTGAGGAACTGGTGCATGGCCGCTAAACGGCACCTGATGATCCTTTGCGGCGGCCGGTCCGCCGAGCACGAGGTCAGCCTGACCTCGGCCCGCTCGGTGCTCCAGGTGCTGGATCCCCGGCGCTACGAGGTCACGGTGGTGGGCATCACCCGGGGCGGCCGCTGGATCCTGGATCCCCGGCTTCAGAAGGCCATCCGCGAGGGCCTTGCGGCCATTGAGGACGAGGTCTGGCAGGAGGGCGTGCCCTGGCTCCAGGGACTGCTGCAGGTGTTTGACGGGCGGCTGGCGCAGCCGGAAAGCCGGCCCACGGTGGTGTTCCCCCTGCTCCACGGCCCCTTCGGCGAAGACGGCACCATGCAGGGGCTCCTGGAGATCCTGGGGGTGCCCTATGTGGGTGCCGGCGTGCTGGGCTCGGCCATCGGCATGGACAAGGCGGTGACCAAAGACCTGCTGCAGGCGTTCCAGGTGCCCGTGGTACCCTATCTCGTGTTCCGGGAGGACACCGACGCGTCGCTGGAGGACATCGCCCGCGAGGCCCAGGAGTTTTTGGAGTTCCCCATGTTCGTGAAGCCGGTGAACCTGGGGTCCAGCGTGGGCATCACCAAGGTCAAACGGCCCGAAGACCTGGTGCCGGCCCTGAAAACGGCCTTTTTGTACGACACCCGGGTGCTGGTGGAACAGGGGGTGGAGCCGGCCCGCGAGATTGAGGTCAGCGTACTGGGCACGGCGCCGCCCGAGGTGTCGGTGCCCGGAGAGATCGTGCCGGCCCACGAGTTCTACGACTACGAGGCCAAGTATCTGGAGGCCGGCTCCCGCCTGTTGATTCCGGCGCCCCTGGACCCGGAGGAAACCGCCCGGGTGCAGAACCTGGCCCGGCTGGCCTTTCTGGCCCTGGGCCTGGAGGGCATGGCCCGGGTGGACTTCCTGATGAACGCCGAAACCGGCGAGATCTTCGTGAACGAGGTGAACACCATTCCAGGATTTACGCCCATCAGCATGTACCCCAAACTCTGGGAGGCCTCGGGCCTCCCCTATGCCCAGCTCATTGATCGGCTGGTGGACCTGGCGCTGGAACGCTTTGAGCGCCGGCGCCGCAAGGCCGTGCACTGGCAAGCCGGAGGCGAATCATGGGACAAATCGTCGTAACCCCCGAAGAGATGCGGGAAATTGACCGGATCACCATTGAGCAGGTGGGCATCCCGGGAACGATCCTGATGGAAAACGCCGGCCGGGGCGTGGCCGGTGTGATCCAGTCGCGGTTCCGGGTGGAGGACCTCCGGGTGGTGGTGCTCAGCGGCCGGGGAAACAACGGCGGCGACGGTTTCGTCACCGCCCGGTACCTTTTGGGCCGCACCCGCGACCTGCAGGTGTTCCTGCTGGGCCAACGCGACCAGGTGCAGGGCGACGCCCGGTTTCACCTGGACCTTCTGGAACGCGCCGGCGGCATCGTGGAGGAGATCACCGAGGACCGGCTGACCGAACTGGAGCGCGCCGTGCTCTCGGCCGATCTTGTGGTGGATGCGGTGCTGGGCACCGGCTTCTCCGGCGATGAGGTCCACGGCCTGTACGGCCAGGCGCTGGAATTCGTGAACCGCTCCCCGGGCGTGGTGGTGGCCGTGGACATTCCTTCGGGGGTGAACGGGGCCACGGGCCGGGCGGCACCGGGAGCCGCCGTGGCGGCGCTGACCGTCACCATGGGCCTGCCGAAAACCGGCCATTTCCTGTATCCCGGGGTTCTGTACACCGGCGACCTCTACACCGTAGACATCGGGATTCCCCCGGCGGTGATCCGCGCCTTCGGCGATCGCGAGGTGCTGGAGGCGCCGGAGGTGGCCGAGATGCTGCCCTGGCGCCTGGGCCCCGAGAACAAGGGCGATTTCGGGCGCGTGCTGGTGGTGGCGGGGTCGCGGGGGTTCACCGGAGCCGCCACGCTGGCCGCCCGGGCGGCCCTGCGCGCGGGCGCTGGCCTGGTGTATGTGGCTGTGCCCGAAAGCCTGATGCCCGTAATGGAAACCAAGCTCACCGAGGCCATCAAGTTGCCGGTGCCGGAACTGGAGGGCCGCATCGTGCCTGAGGCCGTGGAAACCCTCCGCCGCACCGGCATTTCCTTTGACGCGGTGGCGCTGGGCCCCGGCCTGGGCCGAACCCCGCAGGTCAAGGAGTTTCTGCAGCAGTTCTTAGAGTGGTACCACGGCCCCCTGGTGATTGATGCGGACGCCTTCGTGCTGCTCTACGAAGACCCCGAGCACCGGCCCCTGCGGGAGGTGCCCCCTGTGCTCACGCCCCATCCGGG
>WGAB01000171.1 GCA_015489295.1 Caldifarciminota bacterium | reverse complement strand
TTCGCCCAGGTAGCCGGTTTGATGTGCTTCGGTCATCCGGCGGGGCCGCATCTCGTAGAGGTCCACGGGCACGCCCCGGCGCGCCAGTTGCCAAGCGGCCTCGGAACCGGCCAGGCCTCCGCCGATGACGATCACGCGGGGTTTCTTCATGGCCGGGATATTTTACGCCGTTTGCGATTTGCGCACGAGGTAGGCGTGGCGCGGGCCGTAGTCGCTCACCCAGAGTTCGGGGAGGCCGGTGGCCTCCAGCAGGGCTACCGTGAACCAGGCACCGGCCACGATGATGCGAGCCCGATCGGGATCAAAGGGCAGGAGGCGTTGCCGCTCGGCCTGGGGAAGCCGGGAAAGGCGGTGGGCCAGGGTTTCCAGGTCGGCGAGTGGCCAGCGGGTGCCGTGGACCCGTCGGCCGTCGTAGGTGGTAAGCCCCAGGAGCACGGCTGCTAAGGTGGTGACCGTGCCACCGGTGCCGGCCAGGGCGGCGGGCCGGCGGAGCGTGGCGAGGGGCCGGAGCCGATCGGCCAGATGGCGGCGCAGGGCCTGGATTTCCTCGGGGGTGGGTGGATCGTGGTGCAGATGGGTTTCGGTGAGGGTAAGCGCGCCCTCGGGCAGGCTCAGGCTCCAGTGGATTTGGGTGCGGGTGCCCAGGGTCAATTCGGTGCTGGCGCCACCCAGGTCCACGGCGAGCAGCGGGTCCGGGGCCTCGGGCAGGAACCATCGGGCGGCCCAGAAGGCGAGTTCGGCCTCCTCCTGTTCGCTTAGGGTTTCCACCCGGAGGCCGCAGGCTCGCCGGACGGCCTTGATGAAGTCGACGGCATTCCGGGCCCTCCGCAGGGGGCGGGTGCCGTAGGCCCAAACCCGTTGTGCGCCCTGCTGCCGGGCCTCCTGGGCCAGGGCACAAACCGCGCGAACGGTCCTGTGGATGGCCTCCGGCCGGAGGGTGTCCTGCCGGGCCAGGCCCTCGCCCAGGCCGGTGGTCACCAGTTTCTGGTACACGGGGTGCCAGTTGCGGGTTCCCGGCACCCCCTCGGCCACGAGCAACAGCACGGAAAAGGACCCGATGTCCAGCACGGCGTGGCGTACAGGGTTTTCCCGGCTCATGGAACCAGAACCTGAAGAACGCCGGCCCGGATCGTGACCTCGGCCGGCAGGGTGCCCACGGGTTCGGAATCCAGGTGATAGGGAACGCCCGCACCTTCCAGCCGGAACCTGCGGCCCCGGAGCCGGCGGACCCCGGGCATCCGATGGATCCGGTGGCCCACCACGGCCAGGGCGTAGGCCAGGAACCAGGGCAGGCCGCGGTGGCGCAGGGCCACGAGGTCCAGCAGGCCGTCGTCGGGACGGGCTTCGGGAGCGAACCAGAACCGACCGCCGTAGTACCGGCAGTTGGCAACCACGGCCTGATAGGCCACCAGTTCGGGCCCGGTTTCTGCCTGCACCCGGAAGGCCGGGTACCGGTAAACCGGTGCCCGCACCAGGCCGGTGATCACATAGCCCTGGGGGCCGAAGGCCCGTTTGGCGGGGGAAATCAGGGAGTGGACCACAAAGGCATCGAACCCCACGCCCATCATGAGCACGAAGGGTTCGTCGTCGGCAAAACCCAGGTCCAGGCGCCGGGTCCGGCCCTCCAGGATCACCCGGGCGGCCTCCAGGAGGTTGCGAGGCAGGCCGAGTTCAAAGGTCAGCACATTGGTGGCGCCCAGGGGCAGCAGACCCACCGGGCGGCCGGTTTCTGCGCCCACCAGGGCCACCTCTCGGAAGGTGCCGTCGCCGCCGGCGGCCACCAGCACCTCGGCGCCCCGGCGCACGGCCTGCCGGGCCAGGTCGCGGCCCCGCTGCCCGGGTTCCAGCACCAGCACGCTGAGGTGACTGTGGAGCTTCAGGTACTGCAGCACCCGGCGGAACCGCTGTTTGAGGAAAGGGACCCGGAAGGACCGGGGGTTGAACACCACCGCCACCTGCGCGCTCATGCTTCTTCGGCGTCCAGCGCCTGCCGGAAGATGTCCGGCACGTGGCGGGTAAAGTCAAAGGATCCCACGGCCTCCAGGTCTTCCGGGCCCAGGATTTTCCGGATTTCGGGGTGTTGTTGGGCTTCCTTCAAAAAGGAGGTGCGGCGATCGTAGGCCCGTTGGGCCACCTCGCGCACCCAGTAGTAGGCCCGGCGCCGGGGAACCCCCTTGCGGATCAGGGCCAGCAGCAGGGGCTGGGAATAGTAAAAGTCGCCAAAGCGTTGCAGGTTCTCGCGAATCCGGGCTTCGTGGACCCGGAGCCCCTGCAGGATGCGGTGGAGCAGCCAGAGCATGTAGTACAGGAGTTGGAAGGCGTCGGCCACCACGATGCGTTCGGTGGAGGAGTGGGAGATGTCGCGTTCGTGCCAGAGGGCCACGTTTTCCAGGGCCGTTTGCACATAGCCCCGGAGCACCCGGGCCAGGCCGCACAGCCGCTCCGAGCGGATGGGATTGCGTTTGTGGGGCATGGCCGAGGAGCCCGTCTGGCGGGCCTCAAAGGGCTCTTCCAGTTCGCCCACCTCGGTGCGCTGGAGCAGGCGGATCTCCGTGGCCAGGCGTTCCACGGCGGCCCCGGTCAGGGCCAGGGTTTCCAGAAGAAAGGCGTGGCGGTCGCGGGGAACCACCTGGGTGGCCACGGGCTCCCGACGGAGCCCCAGCCGTTGCAGGACCTCGGTTTCCAGATTGGGTTCCAGGTAGGCGTTGGTGCCCACGGTGCCTGAGAGTTTGCCGTATCGGATCTCCTCCCGGGCCTGTTGCAGGCGCCGGCGGTTCCGCCGGAACTCCTGATAGAACCCCAGGAACTTGAGCCCCAGGGTGGTGGGCTCGGCGAACATGCCGTGGGTGCGGCCCATGATGACCAGGTCGCGGTACCGCAGGGCCAGGTCCTTGAGGGTGTGGAGCACCCGGTCGGTGGCCTCCAGAAGCAGGTCCGTGGCTTCGGTCAGGACCAGGGCGAAGGCGGTGTCCACCACATCCGAGGAGGTG
>WGAB01000170.1 GCA_015489295.1 Caldifarciminota bacterium | reverse complement strand
GTGCGGGGATGTACAAGCGTGTGCGGGCCAGAGATCCAGCCGGTCCAATTCCGATGTGAAGGGGAGATTGAAGTTGCCAGACCCAGCGGTACAGGGTCCAGGTCACGATGCACCACCTCCCTTGGATTTCAAGTGATAACGAGCATAAGAAAGAGCCGTGCGTAACAGGTCGCGAACGAAAAGGAGATCGTCTAAATCCTCAGCTAAGCGTTGGATGGCATCAAAGACATCGTTTGTCGCATCCACCTTGTGGCCGAAAACTTCAGGTTTTCTCAAGAAATTTAATACTCGCTCAGTAACAGGACCCGCAACTTGGTTATGGCGAGCACGGAGATAGAGGAACATGGCATAAGGCCCTTGTTCTTCAAGCACGCTCATTAATGCATTGACGGTTTTTTCATCCATGCCTCGGATATCGGCCAGACGCCGACCCAGTTCGGCGCATTGAATGTCCAAGTTGGTCATTTGGGCCTCACCCATTGTTATGCCTCCTCGTTTTCTCCTGGAGTTTCAGATGAACTTAGATTGGCAAGATCATCCCCAACATAGTTGGTGCTTTGGCCATCTTTGGGTTTGTTCTCGCACAGAACTTTCACCCGTCCCATGCCTCGCGTGCCCATGCCGCCGATGCCCAGGTGCTCCAGGTACGGGTGGGCCTGTTTGGCCCTTTCGTACACCTCACCGGGAGTGGATACAGCCGTAATCTGCCGGTTCCCAATCTGGAAGTGCTGAGGATTTTTAGCAATAATCTCCCATACCAGCACCGTGCCGCGGGGCAAGGCCTCATAGGAGAATAGGGCCTTATCTTCAGCTGCTCCGGTTTCCGGATTGATAGAAACCGAAGTGCGCACTTCCAAGTTACTGTTGACAATATGGGCAAATAGGCGATCGGGCACCAGCGCAAGGCGGTTTAGGATGTAATCGGGAATGTTCAGATATTGAAGTGATTCCGTGATTGTACTTATTTCAGCATATTCCTGTACCGGTAGCAGAAGCCATCCCAGGTTCAGCTGGTTGCTGGACCCGTCCCGGAGGTAGATTGCGTTGTCATCCACGCTAGCAACTTCTATGCTAACTAGCCGTAACGCCATAGGCGAGGTCACCCACATAGGTCCTCGGCGGGTAGGCACAGGAAAAAGGAGCACATGGGCGTCAGTGAAGGCTGCCAGGCCTGCAAAGCCGCCCTCCCGGCCTGCCCCACGGGCAAATCCAAAGACCGTGCAGACGGGACAATCAGGCTGACGACAATGGCCATGGTCTTCATCTAGGCCCAAGCCAGCACAATCGGGGTAAAAAGGCTTATTGCGGTTCGCGAATTGTGATGTCCTATTCTCTTCGAAATGCATCGCAACGTAAGTGCGATAAATTCCTCCCAGGCTGGAGCCAGGAATTTTAGGAATCCGGGTTACAGGGTCCCGGACGATAGTAAGGTCCACCCGACCGATGTGGGCACCGCCAGTGCCCACGTGGATTGGATCCAGTGCTATACTGATTTGCAGAAACTTTTTATAACTCGCCATGAACTTACCCTCCTTTCACACGCTTTCTTTGAGTGCGGTCATGTGCCAATCCAATGCCCACTGAAGCAGGTCTTGCAGTGCGGCTTCGGTGAGAGCATCTAAGACCGCCCCCCTGACATCCAGATGGTGAACAAGCAGGGCCCGAAGCGTATCGCTCCAGAGATTTTCAGGAGCAACCCGGTCCCCCCCAGGTCCCTCCCAGTCTCTATCCAGCCGTGCCAATTCACCCCGCAGCCGCTGTAAGGCTGTCTGGCTGGGGGCCACCCGCTGAAGAAGCGCCCATACGTCACGCATGCGTGTCCACTCCTCCAGGTATCGCGGCTGCGCGGTATCAAAGCGGGCTGATGTGTTGTCCATAAAAAGGGTTTTCACCCGTGCAGGGGAAACCTTGATACCATCACCAGGACGCAGGTCGACAACATGGCGATAAACCTGTCCGTTGGGGTGCTGGAAGTCGTGCGGGTAACGTACCTGACGGTCCTTTACAGCCATGTAGGGGTAGAACACATCCTCCCGGCCATCAGGAAGCGTTACGGGTACGACTCGGAGGGTTTCCCGGCCATCCGGCCGGCGCAAACGAAGGGCCACCGCGCCTGCCTGGCGTTCCACTTCCTGCACGCGCCATGTTTTCTCTTTCTCCTCCTCGCCTGTCAGGGCCTCTTCCACATTGCGGGCTGCTTCCACAATAGCCTGGTAGGGCACCAAACGCGGGAAGGCGATCACTCCCACGCACAGAGGCAAACGATCCCAGACTCGAGCGAAGCGTTCTCGCCACCAGGCCACGGCCAGGTCCACGCATTCGGAAGCGGCCTCCAACGGAACAAGCACGCGGAAGCGGAACGGGGAGAGTTCCACCGGAATAGCAGGGTGGTACACCCCCAAATGCGCATGAAGCTGAGGCAGGTCGCGCACTTGAGTAACCATGATGGCGCGTTGCCGGCCCGGGGTATCTTCTTCTTCCAACGTAATACGGCTGTTTTGAAAGGATCTCCGTTGTTCTTCTGGACGCAGAAATCGCGCCAGGTTAGAGGCCGTCACAAAGCCCCCAAGGCTCTGTACATAGACCAGGCTGATCTGTTTCCCCTGCCAGCGACCGTCATAG
>WGAB01000169.1 GCA_015489295.1 Caldifarciminota bacterium | reverse complement strand
ACCGTACCCATACCTGTGGCGAACTGCGGGCCGAGCATGCGGGCCAGGAGGTGCTCCTGGCTGGCTGGATCCGTCGGGTCCGCGACATAGGCAACCTGGTGTTCCTGGACCTGTTTGACCGCTATGGCGACACCCAGATCGTGGTGGAAGGCCCTCTGGTACAGGAGGCCAAGCGGCTGTCGAGCCAGGATGTGGTCCAGATCCAGGGCTCGGTGCGGCTCCGGCCCGCCGACCAGGTGAACCCCCGGATGGCCACCGGCGAAATCGAGGTGGTGGCCCATCGCATCACCCTGCTGAACCCCTCCAAAACCCCGCCCTTTCCCATTGAAGACCATATCGACGCCTTCGAGGAAACCCGGCTCCGCTGGCGGTTCCTGGACCTCCGCCGTCCGGAGATGCAACGGAACTTGATCCTTCGGCACCGGGTGGTCCACGCGGCCCGGGAGTACCTGAACGCCCACGGCTTTGTGGAAATCGAAACCCCGTACCTTACCAAGAGCACCCCGGAGGGTGCCCGCGACTTCCTGGTGCCCTCCCGGCTGAATCCGGGCAAGTTCTATGCCCTGCCCCAGTCGCCCCAGATGTACAAGCAGATCCTGATGGTGGCCGGGTACGACCGCTATTTCCAGTTTGCCCGGTGCTTCCGCGACGAAGACCTCCGCGCCGACCGGCAACCGGAACACACCCAGATCGACATGGAAATGAGCTTCGTAGACATGGACGATGTGCTGACGCATACCGAAGGGCTCTTTCACTACATTTTCCAGAAGGTTCTCGGGGTAGACCTGCTGCGCCCCTTCCCGCGGATGACCTATCGGGAGGCCATGGAAACCTACGGCACCGACAAGCCCGATCTTCGGATTCCCTGGAAACTGGAAAACTGGACCGAACGCTTGAAGAAGTCGGGCTTTCGGATTCTGGATCAAATCACAGCCCAGGGCGGCAGCATCGCGGCCCTGCCGGTGCCCCACAACCTGAGCCGCAAGCAGGTGGACCAGTTGAACGAACGCGCCCGCGCCCTCGGCGGCGCCGGCGTGCTGTGGCTCAAACGCCAGGGGGATACCTTTTCCGGTCCCCTGGCCCGGTACCTGCCCGAGGCCCTGCGGGCCGATTTGCTGGAACGATCCGACCCCCTCACGGTACTCCTGGCCGCGGGCTTCGGCTACGAACCCTTTGAGATCCTGGGTGCCCTTCGACTGGAGCTGGCCGACGAGCTCCAGATTCCCCGGGAGGGCTGGAAGTTCCTGTGGGTGGTGGACTTCCCGCTTTTTGAGTGGGACCCCGACGCCCGCCGCATTGCCCCGGCCCACCACATGTTCACCATGCCTTATGAGGAAGACCTGCCAAAGCTGGACGTGCTGCCCTCCTTCATCGCCGAACGGCGGGAAAAACTGGAGGCCGGAGATCCATTGACCCTGAAGGAGGTCCAGGAATTCCTGGCGTCCCTCCGGGGGAAACAGTACGACCTCGTTTTAAACGGGGTGGAACTCAGTTCCGGGTCCATCCGTGTGCACCTCCGCGACCTCCAGGTCAAGATCATGAAGATCATCGGCCTGAGCGACCAGGAAATCGAAGATCGCTTTGGGTTCCTGCTGAAGGCTCTGGAATACGGAGCCCCACCCCACGGAGGCATCGCCCCGGGGCTGGACCGCATCGTCATGATGATGGCCGGGTGCACGTCCATCCGCGATGTCATCGCCTTTCCCAAGACCACCACGGGCCAGGCCCTGTTTGAAGGAGCCCCTTCCGAGGTCCCGGAGGAGCAGCTACGCGAACTGGGTCTGCAATTGCTGCCCCGCAAGGAGAAGGATTCCAACCCGACCCCATGACGAGCCTCGCGGCCTTTAGAAAGGGCCTCCATCTGTTCCGGAAGGGTGCGTTCTGGGAAGCCCATGAGGTGTGGGAAGACCTGTGGCGGGAGGCCCAGGACCCCGAAAAGACGTTGTTAAAGGCCCTGATCCAGGTGGCCGCTGCCTGCATCCACGCGGAAAAGGGACACTGGCGCGGGGTACAGGGCCTGCTGGGCCGGGTGGCACGCTATCTGGAACAGGTGCCCCAGGGCACCCTGGGGGTGGATGTCCGTAGTCTCTTGAAGGATGTCCAGGAGGCCTTGCTGCGGGCCCGGGAATACGAGGAGGCCGGAACGCCAGGGGTTGCCCTGACCCTCCAGATTCGCCGGGTTTCCGAGTCTTCCGGAAAGTAGATCCCCTCGAACGGGCGACCCCGGATTCCACTCCCCTACTCCGGCGTGGCGTTTGCTTGACAATTGCAGACCGGAGGTGTAGGGTAAAGGTGCTATGGGAATGTGGATGTTGTGGGTTACCCTGCTGATTTCGCATCCGGTGATCAACGAGGTTTCCTGGGGTGATCTTCAGTGGGTGGAAATCTACAACCCCGGGCCGGAACCTGTTTCTCTGGACGGGTGGCACCTGGGGAACGCCTTCGATTGGGATCCTCTGTACGGCACCGTGCCGGCAGGAGGCTATGTGCTGGTAGTCCCCAACGAAGCGGAGTTTCGCCAGTATTTCCCGGATCTCCAGGTGCCCATGGTGGAAATGCCCGATGGCACCATCGGTAACGGCCTGGGGGCCAACGACATGCTGATCCTTCTGGATGCCCAGGGGGTACCGGTGGACCTGGTCAACTGGGGCACCCCCAACGAAAACTGGCCAAATTACCGGGTGGACCTCTGGAACCCCGGGGTGACCAACCGCCGGGATGTGATCGGACGGCTCCCCAACGGCCAGGACACGGATTCGCCGCTGGACTGGCGGCCGATTCGCACCGCCACCCCGGGCACGGAAAACCGTCTGACCGCGGGACTTACCCCCTCCTCCTGGGGCAAGATCAAGGCCCTATTCTCGGAGAAGCGTCGCCGCCTGTAAGGCGTCGCGTCCCCTTCGCTGCGCAATCTTCCGAAGCAGTCGCTTGATGCGCCGTTCCCGTTCGGGCCCGGGCGGCAGTTGCCGGGCCAGGTGCAGCGCCCGGTACAGGTTTTCGTTGCGGTGCTCGTAGTACTTGGCCAGGCTCAAAAGGGCCTCACGATGGCTCGGGTGCTCCTCCAAGAGGTGCAGCCACACCTGTTCCGCTTCGTCATAGCGCCGAAGGCGCTGGAGCAGGCGCGCCAGGCGGATCAGGGTTTGCCGGCGCAGCGTGCCCAGGCTGCGGGCGGCGGCCCGTTCGTAAAAGGCCCGGGCTTCCTCCAGCCGACCCAGCCGTTCGTGGTGCCGCCCGAGCACAAAGAGGGTCCAGGGGTCCGGCGCCTCCAGCCCCTGGTACACACGCCGGTCTAAGGCATGAAGCAGATGGGGCAGCGAGGCCACATCCCGGCGGTTGTGGAGCACCACCCGCCGGAGCCCCTCCAGCACACCCCGTCGCAAGAAAGCGAAATAGGCCCGGGGCACCTCTTCGGAGGGGATGTCGTGCCCCCGATGGATGCCTGCCAGTTCGGCCTCGGCGGCCTTTAAGGTGGCGGGCTGCCCGGGCATCAGGAACCGCCGGGCCAGGTGGTACACGTCCAGGTGAAACCGAAACTCGGGCACCGGCAGCCCCAGATAACGCCAGCGGTACCCGAGCAGGCGCAGGTCAAAGCTCTTGCCGTTGTAGGTGGCCACCACGGGGAAGGTACGGAGGTCGCGGAGCAGGTGCCGGTGGAGCAGGGGTTCGTGGGCAGGATCCGGCAGCAGGTACTGCCGCACAATGCCCTCACCCCCGCGCACAAACCCGAGGGCCACGAGGAAGGGCACATTGCCCAGGCCGAAGGAAGTGCCCGTGGCCTCAAGGTCCAGGAACACCGCGTCCTGAAGGTCCAGAGGAGCCGGATATTGGCCCAGGGTGAGGAGTTCTGCGTGTTCCAGGAACCGGGCGGGCACCGGAAACTGGTGTTCCAGCATCAGCAGGCGGCCACCGGCCGTCGGTACCGCACCCAGGCGATGGGCCAGCCGTTCCGGGCTCCGCAGCCACGGGCGGCCCAGGTACCGCCGCAGCCGGGCCACCGAGGCCGGCTCGGCTTCAGGCTCCGGCCCTGCCTGCTGGAGCCGTTGCAGGCGTCGGCGAAGGGCTTGGGGATCCAGGCGTTTCACAGCCGATACCCTACGGATACCGCGTACACCGCCCCCATGGGGAACACATTGCGACCGGAAAAGTCAAAGGACCAGTGCCCGTTGGTGAGCCCCATGCCCAGGGTGAGGTACTTTTCATCCACCCCGATGCGCAGGGCGAACCCGCGGGTAAACCAGGCTTCCACCCCCACCCTATACAGGGCATAGCCGTTCCAGTTCACATAGGCGGCGCTCCAGGTGACATTCCGGGGCAGGTGCCAGGCCAGCGCCAGGACCGTACGGCGGGCCAGGGGCTCTGAGGCCTGGATCAGGCGCACCCGGGCACCACCCAGGTTTTCCAGGTGCAACCCTACGGCGGCGTTGCCCCAGTGGGCCAGT
>WGAB01000168.1 GCA_015489295.1 Caldifarciminota bacterium | reverse complement strand
TGCAGCGTGCCCCGGCGCCCCTTGACCTGCAAGAGCGGCGTGCCCCTGGCCGGGCCCCGCAGGTAGTCCAGGGGCGGCAGCTCGGGCCGGTTCGGATACCACCACGGGCCGGCCTGCAAAGCAAGGCCGCGGGGCTGCTCCGGGCCCGCTACGATCACCTGGGGCACGGCCAGGCTCTCGGGCGCCGGCGGAGCGATTTCTACCACCACGGTGTAGTTTTCGGGATCTGCAGGGGGCGGCCCGGCCTTCGGGGTTTCGCCGAGCCGACGCCACCCTTGGGGGGTTTTCAGCACCACCTCCACCCGGCCGAAGCCCTCCAGGGTGTGCCGGAGGTGCCGCACGATGGGCAGCGGCCGATACACCCGCACCAGCGCCTGGAAGGGCACCGGATCCACCTGCAACGCACGGCTTTTCTGAAACCTGCCCCAGCGCACCTGCACCCGGTGGCTGCCGGCCGGCAGCCCGGCCACCGAAAGGGCCTGCTGCCAGGAAGCGCCCGTTGGCACAAAGAACCGGCCCAGCAAGGAATCGTCTATGAACACCTGGAGCGTGCCGGCCTGTGGCGGCGAAGCCCACCGCAGGGCCACGGTAAAGGGTTGTTGTTCCAACAGACGCAAGGGCGCCTCCAGGTTCAGGCCCGCCAGGGGCGAAGCCCCGGCCGCCACCCGAGGCCACCACACCGACACCGGGTAGGGGAAGAGTTGTTCCAGGGGCGCAGGGCCGGTGTTGTGCAGGCCGTCGGAAAGGAGCACGATCGGCGCCCGGAGCCGCCGAAGGGGCACCGAGAGGTCGGTGAACCGCCCCACCGGGGAATCCACCCGGGCCACGAGATCGGTATCCATCAGGAACACCACCCGCAGGGGGTGCCCGGCGAGCCGCTGTTGCAGCACCTTCTGCACCTGGGGCCATTTGTCGGCCTGGCCCATGCTCCGGGAAGCGTCCACCACCACTACGGGTTGCAGGTGGCGGGTGCGGGTCCAGGGCACCCCGGGGTTCCAGGCCATCAACAGCAGCAATACCAAACTGAGCCCCCGGAGCCCCAAGAGACCGGGCTGCCGTCGGCCGTAGAGCCCGAGGGCGGCCATAAGGGCCAGAAGAAACGCAAGGAAAGCCAGCACAGGCATCGGCAGGGTTTAGGATATGGCATCCCGGGGCCCACGCCCCCATAATTGGAACCCATGATCCTGGCGGAATCCATTGCCCTTGGCCTTCTGCTTTCCCTGTACCTTTCCGAGGTACTGGGCTATGTGGCCGGCGGCCTGGTGGTGCCCGGGTACATCGCCCTGATCCTCACCCGCTGGGACCTTTTGCTCGGCACCCTGATCGCCGCCTTCCTCACCCTGGGCCTTTTGAAACTGGTCTCCCGCTATGTGCTGGTGTACGGTCGGCGTCGGCTCTTCCTGGCCGTGGTCATCGGCTTCTTCTTTTCCCAGGCCTCCCAGGTGCTGGCGCAAACGCCCGTGGGCGACATGGTGCTGGCGGTGCGGGCCTTCGGGTTCATCATCCCCGGGCTCATGGCCTACTGGATGGACAAGCAGGGGGTGCGGGCCACCCTGAGCATGATGCTGGTGGTCACGGTATTGATCCGGCTCCTTTTGATCCTGATCCACGGAGGGGCACCGGTGCTATGAGACGGCGGGCCCTGCAACTCCGCGACATGGTATTCCTGGCGCTCGTGGCCCTGGTGAGCCTGGTGGCGGCCGAGGCCTCGCTCCACGAAACCCGGGCGCCGCTTTTTGAGGTCAAGCTCCAGGCCGCCCGCGAAACGGCCCGGGCCTTCGCCTTCCTCAAGCAGCAGTTTCTGGCCCACGGCTTTGAGATCGACCCGGTGAACGATCCGGCCCAAACCGGCCTCATTGGCCTGGAAAACTCGCCGATCACCACGAGTTCCGGCAACCTCACGGCCAAACTCACCAGCATCAACCCCAACTTTGCGGCTCTCGTGGTGCAGTTCCTGCACGAGGCCGGCGTGCGCCGGGGCGACGCCGTGGCCGTGGGCATGACCGGATCGTTCCCGGCCCTGAATGTGGCCACGCTGATGGCGATCCAGGCGCTCGGGGCCCGGCCCCTCGTGATCACCTCGGTGGGCG
>WGAB01000167.1 GCA_015489295.1 Caldifarciminota bacterium | reverse complement strand
TCACGCCCCCGGCCTTGCCCCGGCCGCCCACCGGCACCTGCGCCTTCACCACATAGGGCGGCTTCAGGGTTTCCGCCACCCGGCGGGCCTCCTCCGGAGTGTAGGCCAGTTTGCCCTCCTGCACCGGCAGGCCAAAGCGCCGGAAAACCTCTTTAGACGCGTATTCCAGCAGTTTCATGGGTTCAACCTCCTCAAAGGCTTAAAGCACCCCGTAATGTTCAGGCTTGGGCATCCGTTTCATCAACTCGGCCGTGGCCTCCAGCGGCGTGACCTCGCCGCGGAGCACCCGCCGCACGGCCTGGGTAATGGGCATTTCCACCCCTTCGCGGACCGCCAGCTGGTACGCGGCCTCCGTGGTTTTCACACCCTCCGCCACCATGACCATCTCGCTCAGGATGTCCTGCAAGGATCGGCCCCGGCCCAGCTGCTCTCCTACATAGCGATTGCGGGAGTGCAGGGAAAAGGAGGTGGTCAGCAGGTCGCCCATGCCCGAGAGCCCGGAAAAGGTTACCGGGTTGGCCCCAAGTTTCACGCCCAGGCGCATGATCTCGGCGAGTCCGCGGGTGAGCAGCGCGCCCTTGGCGTTCATGCCCAGTTCCAGGCCGTCCACGACGCCAGCCGCCAGCGCGATAACGTTCTTCAGGGCACCGCCGAGCTCCACACCCACCACATCCGCTGAGGTGTAGATCCTGAAGTGGCGGGTGTGGAACAGCTGCTGCACCTCGTACCGGAAGTTGACATCCTTGGAGGCCACCACCACGGTGGTGGGCAACTCTCGGGCCACCTCGATGGCAATGCTGGGGCCAGACAGGACCGCGTACCGGATCTCCGGGCCCAGTTCCTCTTCCAGCACCTCGCTCATGCGCTTGAGGGAATCCACCTCCAGGCCCTTGACCACGCTGATGACCTTCACAGGCTTGTACCTGGCCACGCTGCGGGCCACGGTGCGGACGGCGTGCGAGGGAACGGCGAACACCAAATAGTCCGTGGGAAACAGATCCTGGATCTCGCTGGTAATGCGAACGCCGGGTTCAAACTGAATCCCGGGTAATCGTTGGGGATCCTCGCGTTCCTGCTGTAACCGGGCAGCCCGGGAGGGTTTGTGCTCCCAGAGGACCACATCGTAGCCCTTGCGCCACAGGTGGTTCCCCAGGGTCAGCCCCCAGGCGCCTGCGCCGAGAAAGGAAACCTTCATTTCCGTAACCTCCACCCAACTTTAGGCTCTTGGCCTTGGATTAATCGCCGAATATTGCTGTGATGTCGAACCACGATCAGGAGGGCCACCACGGTCAGCACCTCCCGGAGCAGGAGCGAGGCCGGGGTGATCCACACCACCAGGGCGGCCGTGATGGCGGCCAGCATGGAGGCGAGCGATACATAGCCCACGAGCCAGGCCACCAGGAACCACACGACGGCCGCTCCCACAAAGGCCGAGGGGCTCAGGGCGAGGAGCACACCAGCCCCGGTGGCCACCCCTTTGCCGCCCCTGAAGCCCAGATACACAGGGAAGGTGTGGCCCAGGATGGCGGCAATGCCGGCCACGAGCCCCCAGGTGGCGCCAAACCACCCAAGGCCCAACCAGGTGGGCACGAAGCCCTTGAGGAAAT
The DNA here is from genome assembly GCA_015489295.1 of Caldifarciminota bacterium. The sequence goes on along the minus strand of WGAB01000167.1, from coordinate 1,865 downwards.
CCAGGGCCAGCGTCAGAAAGCCGATGGGTTTGCCCCCGGCCCGGAAGGCGTTGGTGGCGCCGATGTTGCCACTCCCTATGGTACGGATGTCCACGCCCTTGAAGGCGCGAACCAGCAAAAGGCCCCAGGGGATCCCCCCGATGAGATAGGCCAGCAGGGTCCAGAGAAGGGGCCGGAGAAGGTGCGGCATTCCAATATTTTCCAGGACCCCCGCGGGGGCTGCAAATGGGCGCAGGCTGCGGAAACTTTGGGAATCTAAGGGTACCGAACGCCTTTACCGGTCCACCTCGCCCAGCACCGGATCCAGGCTGCCGATGATGGCCACGGCATCGGCGATGTAGTGGCCTGGCAGGATGTGCTCCAGGATCTGGATGTTCATGAAGGCCGCTGGCCGAATCCGCACGCGCCAGGGCCTGCCGGTGCCGTCGGACACGATGTAAAAACCCAGCTCGCCCTTGGGCCCCTCCACCGAGGCGTACACCTCGCCCTTCGGAGGCAACACCCCTTCGGTGAAGTGCTTGAAGTGGTGGATCATCTCCTCAATGGAGGCGTACACGCGGCTCTTGGGCGGCGGCACCACCTTGAAGTCGTTGATCAGCACATCGCCTTCGGGCAGCTGGTCCAGGCACTGCCGGATGATGGACACCGACTGGCGCATCTCCTCCATCCGCACGAGGTACCGGTCGTACACATCCCCGTGGGTGCCGGTGGGCACATCAAAGCTCAGGCGGTCGTACACGCAGTAGGGCTCGTACTTGCGCACATCGTAGGCGATGCCGGAACCGCGGAGCACCGGGCCGGTGGCCCCGAGGTCCAGGGCCTTTTCCTTCGGAATCACGCCGATGCCCTTGGTTCGGTTGAGCCAGATGGGATTTTTGGTCAGCAGGGTCTCAAGATCCCGCAGGGTTTTGGGGAACTGGTCCACAAAGTGGCGTACCTTTTCTTCAAAGCCTTCGGGAAAGTCGGCCATCAGACCGCCGATACGCAGGAAGGCGTTGTTCATGCGCTGGCCCGTGAGTTCCTCCAGGAGGTCGTAGATCTTCTCGCGCTCGCGGAAGGCGTACAGGAACACGGTGACCGCGCCGATGTCCGTGGCGTGGGACCCGAGCCATACCAGATGGCTCTCGATTCGGGAAAGCTCGGCGAGGATCACCCGGATGTACTTGGCCCGTTCCGGAATGTCGTCGGTGACGCCCAGGAGTTTCTCCACCGCCAGCACATAGGCGAGGTTGTTGGACAGGGGTGCCAGGTAGTCCAGCCGGTCGGTATAGGGGATCACCTTGAAGTATTCCAGGTTCTCGGCGATCTTCTCGGTGCCCCGGTGCAGGTAGCCGATGACACTGCGGGCGTTCACGATGGTTTCGTGGTCCAGCTGAAGTACCACCCGAAACACCCCGTGGGTGGAGGGGTGCTGGGGACCCATGTTGAGTTCCACGACCTCCGAGGTCAGGCCCACCTCTTCGCGAAAGTCCATGGCGTTACCTTTCCAGTTTCAAAAGCGGCAGGCACATCTCCTCCAGCGAAACGCCGCCGTGGTAGATGCCGCCGCGGTAGGTTTTTTCAAACCGACGCACATCCGAAGGATACACCAGGTAATGGTACACGGTGGCGAGCAGCAGCCGACTCCCCCGGTTCGTGGGCAGGCCGTACTCCTTGAGGTGGGTCCAGAGAATGCCGCCGCGGTCGCTCACGCGCACGGAATCCCCGAACTTGAAGCGGAGCCCGGGGGTCAGCTCGCCGCCGCCGTGGACCACCAGGGCGTCGCGGCCCTCCACCCAGCCGTGGTCGGTGGTGAGGAACACCGTGTACCCCTGGTCCAGGAGCCGTTCCACCTTCTGCAGGAACCGGGCCTCCTGCAGCACATA
>WGAB01000166.1 GCA_015489295.1 Caldifarciminota bacterium | reverse complement strand
GCCTGATAGCCGGAATCCACGGCCAGGAGCATGGCATACACGGCCACCACGGTTTTGCCAGCGCCCACATCGCCCTGCAGCAGGCGGTGCATGGGATTCCGGCGAGCCACATCGGCGGCGATCTCCTGGATCACCCGTTGCTGGGCACCGGTGAGGGTAAAGGGCAAGTGTTCCAGAAAGGCCCGGGCCAGGGGGCCGGCGCGGAGGGGCAGGCCCTCGCCCTGGTGTTGCAGCCGGAGGTAGCGCATTCGGGCCTGGGACACGAAGAACTCCTCGTAGCTCAGGGTGCGGCGGGCGCGTTCGGCCTGTTGCAGGGTTTCGGGGAAATGGAGCCACTTCAGGGCCTGGCGGCGGCTCAGCAGGGCGCGCTTGCGCCGGAGATCAGCCGGTACCAGGTCGTGCAGATAGGGCTCGGCCAGTTCGTAGGCCGTGCGAATCAGGCGTTCCAGGCCCGAGGGCTTCAGGCCCTCGGTGGCCGGATAAATGGGGATGATGCGCCCGGCGGTGCGGAGCGGCCCGCTCCGGCCCTCCAGCACCTCCCATTCCGGGTGATACATCACCTTGATGGAGCGTTTGCGGTACACCTTGCCGCTGGCAATGAGTTCCTGGCCCAGGCGGAACACGCCCTTGAGCCAGGGGCTCTGGAAAAACACGACCTCCATGAGGTCTTCGCCGTCGCTCAGCACGAGCACCAGTACCTTACGGTTCTTGAGGTTGCGATAGACCAGGTTCACGATGCGGCCGCGCACCGTGGCCTCCCGGCCCTCGCGGAGCCGTCGGATCGGCACGATCTGGCGGCGGTCCAGGTACCGGCGGGGTGGAAAGTACAGAAGGTCGCGCACCGTGCGGATTCCCAGGCGGCGGAGCAGCCGGGCCCGCTGGGGGCCCACCCCCTTGAGGTACTGCACGGGCATGTGCAGGGGGTTCTGGGCCGCCTCCGAAGGGGTGCGGGTTGCCACGGTCAGGCGATCAGCCGACGAATCCTCTGAATTTCCAGGGCCTTGCCGGTGTCCACATCGGCCACCAGGAACACGCCCTCCAGGCCCACGCGGCGGTTCGAGGGCTCGTAACGGATGGGCAGGCCCTGCACCATCCGCCGGATGGCCTGTTCCTTTTTGACCCCGATCACGGAATCCAGGCCCCCAGTCATGCCGGCATCGGTGATGTAGGCGGTACCGCCGGGCAGGATCCAGGCGTCGGAGGTTTGCACATGGGTGTGGGTGCCGATCACCGCGGTCACGCGGCCGTCAAAGTAGTGCCCGGCCACCTGTTTTTCGGCGGTGGTTTCGGCGTGGAAATCCAGGATCCGGAGGGGCACGGCGTCCAGTTCCTGCAGAACGCGGTCCACGGCGTCAAAGGGGGAATCGTACAGGCCGGTGAACAGGCGGCCGATGGCGTTGATCACGGCCACGGTGTGGCCGCCCTCGGTGGTGAACACCCCCCAGCCGCGGCCAGGATTGGAGGGATGGAAATTCAGGGGTCGCAGCAGCATGGGGTACCGGTCAATGAATTTCAGGGCCTCCTTTTTGTCCCAGATGTGGTTGCCAGAGGTGATCACGTGGATGCCGTAGCCCAGGAGTTCCTTTACGATGTCCTCGGTGATGCCGGCGCCGCCGGCGGCGTTTTCGCCGTTGGCGATCACGAAGTCCGCGCCCAGTTCGCTACGGAGGCCAGGCAGGAGTTCGCGCACGGCCCGGCGGCCGGGCTTGCCCACGATGTCGGCGATGAACAGGATGCGGATGGAGGTCACCGTGCATACTCCACGAAACGGGTCTCGCGGATGACTGTTACCTTGATCTGCCCGGGGTATTCCAGTTCTTCCTCGATTTTCCGGGCGATCTCTTCGGCCAGGCGGCGGGTGTCTTCGTCGGTGACCCGGGTGGAACTCACCAGGATGCGGATCTCGCGGCCGGCCTGGATGGCGAAGGCCTTGGCCACACCGTTCTGGGATCGGGCGATCTCCTCGAGTTTGCTGATCCGTTTGATGTAAGCCTCCAGCGATTCGCGGCGGGCACCGGGGCGCGAGCCGGAGATAGCGTCGGCGGCGGCCACCACGAAGGCGATCGCGGACTGGGGTTCCTCCTCCTCGTGGTGGGCGGCGATGGCGTTGGCCACCAGGTCGTTTTCGCCGTAGCGCTTGGCGATGCGCGCACCCACGAGGGCATGGGGGCCTTCGTATTCCTCGCCCGCCACCTTGCCGATGTCGTGCAGCAGGCCGGCGCGCTTGGCGTACTCCACGTTCAAGCCGAGTTCAGCGGCCATGAGGGCTGCCAGATGTGCCACCTCCTTGGAGTGCTGTAGCAGGTTCTGGCCGTAGGAGGTGCGGAACTTCATTTCGCCGATGAGCTTCAAGAGTTCGGGGTGGATGCCGGTGAGCCCGAGTTCCAGCACCGTTTCCTCGCCCACCTGGCGCACGTACTCGTCGAACTCCTCTTCCACCTTTTTCACCACCTCTTCAATGCGGGCGGGGTGGATACGGCCGTCCTGGATCAGGCGTTCCAGGGCCAGGCGGGCGATCTCCCGGCGCCGGGGGTTGAAGGACGAAAGGGTGACCGCCTCGGGCGAGTCGTCGATGATGACCTCGACACCGGTGAGCTGTTCAAAGGCCCGGATGTTGCGGCCCTCGCGGCCGATGATGCGGCCCTTCATGTCGTCCGAGGGC
>WGAB01000165.1 GCA_015489295.1 Caldifarciminota bacterium | reverse complement strand
CCACCCGGCTTCGGGATGCTGCAGCCGATCTAAAGCCTCCTGCAGGGCCTGGATCGCCTCCTGGTCGCCAGCCCGGCGGGCCTGCTGGAGCCGGATCTGCAGGATCTGTACCTCGGCTTCGTACTTGATCCGCTCCACCTGCCGCTGGGCCGCAGGCGACGGATCGGATCCGATCTGCTGGATCTCGCGCCGGGCCCGCCGCTGAATCTCCTGAATCTGCTGGTCGGGAGAAGCCACCGGCGCATCGGCCAGGGCCAGGCCCGCCAGCAGGACCAACATCGGGAGGGCGAGGATTCGCTGCATGGGATAACCTCCTGTCGGATTATTTTTCTCAACAGGGCCATTATAGTCTTGTAAGTGGAACATGTCAAAGCCGGGATGTGTTGCAGGGTTCGGGGATGGGCGGTATCCTCTTCGCCATGTTTGAGGCGCAGAAAACCGGCATCCTGCTGGTCATCCTGGCCCTGGCCGCCCTGTTCCTCTACTGGATCCGCAAAGCCCGCACCCAGGAGATCCATCTGCGCCGGATCCCCGGGCTCGAAGCCCTGGACGACGCCGTGGGCCGGGCCGCCGAGATGGGGCGCCCGGTGCTCTTCGCCACCGGCATCCTCGGGCTCAACAACATCGCCGTGCTCGCCGCCATGGGCATCCTGCGGCGCGTGGCCCAGAAGGCCGCCGAGTACCAGGTGGGCTTCCTCATGCCCAACGCCGACCCCATCGTGATGACCACCGCCCAGGAGATCGTGAAGGAGGCGTACCAGAGCGCCGGCCGGCCCGACCTCATCTCCGAAGCCTCCGTGTTCTACCTTACCTCCGACCAGTTCGGGTATGCCGCCGGCGTGGACGGCGTGATGCTGCGGGAAAAACCCGGCGCTGTGTTCCTGCAGGGCTACTTCTACGCCGAAAGCCTGATCCTGGCCGAAACCGCCCAGAGCGTGGGCGCCATCCAGATCGCGGGCACCACCGCCACCACCCAGCTGCCCTTCTTCGTTGTGGCCTGCGACTATGTGCTCATCGGCGAGGAAATGCTGGCCGCCTCGGCCGTGCTCTCCCGCGAACCCAACCTGCTGGGCAGCATCAAGGCCGAAGACTGGGCCAAGGCCGGCATCGCCCTGTTCCTGCTCGTGGCCGTGGTGCTCAAGATCTTCGGCATTGACCTCGCACCGCTTTTGAACACACGATGAAACGCACCGGTCCCTTTGTGCTCTCGGTGGTCATCGGGCTCTGGATCCTGGTGGCCTTCTTCGTAAAGCCCCTGCGCGGAGCCCAGCAAACCCTGCTCCTCTGGTACACCATCGTGGGCGCCTTCGCCCTGGTGGTGGGCCTCATCAACCTGATCCAGAGCCACCTCCGCAACCTGCAGCGCGGGCAGAACGTGCCTTACTCCCTGATCCTGCTCTTCGGCTTCTTCGGCACCCTGGCCGTGGGCATCTACGCCTTTTTCCAGGGCAACGCCTTTGACCCCTACTCGCCCCTCATGTGGGTGTACGGCTATGTGCTGGCACCCTTACAATCCACCATGTTCTCGCTGCTCGCCTTCTTCCTGGCCTCCGCCGCCTTCCGGGCGTTCCGCATCCGCAACATGGAAGCCCTCTTGCTGCTTCTCGCCGCCGTCATCGTCATGCTGGGCCGGATTCCCTGGACCGAACACACCTTTGCCGGCATTACCGAGTGGATCATGGCCATCCCGAACCTGGCCGCCCAGCGGGGCATCCAGATCGGGGTCGCCCTGGGCGCCATCGGCATGGCCCTGCGCATCCTCTTCGGCCTGGAACGGCCGTACCTGCGATGACCGCCCGCCGCATCATCTATACCCTGGTGTTCCTGGCCGTGGCCGTGCCCCTGCTCCTCGGAATCCGCGCCCGGGTGGAGCCTTCGCCGCCGGTAAAGGCCGCCTACGACGCCATTGAGGCCCTGCCCGAAAGCTCCCTCGTACTCGTGGGCATTGACTTCGGCCCCAGCACCATGCCCGAGATGAACCCCATGTACGAGGCCCTGCTGGAACACCTGTTCCGCCGCAACCTGCGGGTGGCCGTGCTCTCGCTGCAGAGCGCCCTGGACCTGCCCAACGGCATCCAGGTGCTGGAAAAGGTGGCCCGGCGCTTCGGCAAGCGCTACGGCGTGGACTACGCCAACCTGGGCTACAAACCCGGCCTGGAGGCCGTGATCGTGTCCCTGGGTCAGGAGATCCGCGACATCTTTCCGGAGGACGCCCAGGGCCATCCCCTAGATTCCCTGCCCATGTTCCGGGGGGTCCACAACTACAACGACATCGCCCTCGTGATTGATCTGGCCTCCGGCGGCACCTACGGCTCCTGGATCCAGTTCGCCCAGGCCCGCTTCGGGGTCAAACTGCTGGTGGGGGTCACCGCCGTGATGGGGCCCGAAACCTACCCCTATTTGCAGTCCCGGCAACTCGTGGGCATGCTGGCGGGCCTGAAGGGCGCGGCCGAGTACGAAACCCTGATCCAGCGGCCCGGCCTGGCCTCCCGGGGGATGCCGGCCCAGGCCGTGGTGCACCTCCTGATCATCCTGTTCATCCTGTACGGCAACTGGGGGTTCTGGAAACAATGGCGACGGTAATCGGCATCTGGATTGCGGCCTTCCTGACGCTTGCCATCTTCAGCTTCCTGTACGGCGACAACCCGGTGTACAAGGCTGTGGAGCACCTGTACATTGGGGTTTCCGCCGCCTTCTGGTTCCTGTACCTGTGGAGTTTCACGGTCTACCCCAACCTGGTGGTGGGCATCCGGCAGCACGGCTGGCTGGGCAAGGACCTCCTGCTGATCCCCACGGTGCTGGGCCTTCTGATGCTCTTCCGCCTGGTGCCCCGGTACGGCTGGTGGTCGCGGTATCCCATGGCCTTTGCCATCGGCCTGGGAGCGGGCCTCGCCATCACCGGCGTGCTCCAGGGCCTGCTGTTCCCCCAACTGCAGGCCACGATCCTGAACCCCCTGGCCTCGGTGAACAACTTCTTGCTGGTGCTCGGCGTGCTCACCTCCCTGCTCTACTTCTACTTTTCCCGGGAGCACACCGGCGTCATGGGCTGGATCGCCCGCATCGGCATCTACTTCATCATGGTGGCCTTCGGCGCCACCTTCGGCTACACCGTGATGGCCCGGGTGTCGCTCCTCATCGGCCGCGTCGGCTTCCTGCTCTCCGACTGGCTGCACCTGATGTAACCGTTACCGCTCCTTCCGCTCGTAGGCCTTCCGCACATAGCGGTTGATGTAACCGTTCAGGCCCTGCCCCCGGCGGGCCAGTTCCTTCATGCGCTCGATGTGTTCCCGGCCTGCGCTGGCATAGGTGTAGAGGTACACCGAACCATCGGCGAACTGCACCCGGATGTAGTCCTCGCCGATCTCATAGGCCTCAACGCCCGAATTGCCACCGAGGTTCAGATAACGTTCCATGATTCCCTCCTTGCTTGAAGACTGGCCGCAGGAATTGCTCCAGCGGCTCCCTGTGCCGCATAATGTAAAGCCTTTCGGAGGACGGTGATGGCCAAGGAGAAGAGAGACCAGACTCCCGCCGAACCCCTCAAGGTGTCCGATCTTTTGCTGATCACAGCGGCCCAGCTGGTCCAGAAGGCCTGGGCCTTCCTCGGCACCGTGTCGCACCCCGAAACCGGTACCCAGCACCGGGATCTCCACCAGGCCAGGCTGGCCATCGATGCCACCGAGCGGCTGCTGGACCTCCTGAAGGCCGCCGCGGTGCCGGCCGAGGCCCTCAAGGACCTGGAGTTTCAACTTTCCAACCTTCGGATCAACTACCTGGCCCTTTCCTCGCGTTCGTCCGAGGAACCGGGGAACGCCTGAAAGCCGCCGGGGGATTCCCCTGCTGTATATTTAACGGCAGTTTGGCAAAGCCCATGCGAGGAGGTTAGAAAAGAATGACCATCATGCACCTTCTGTTGCCCGCGATGCTCCTGGCCCAGCAGCCCTCCCAAACCTTCCAGGATAAGGTGATCGCCACGGTCGGTGACCAGGTGATTCTGGAGTCGGACGTGGACGAAATCCTTGCCACCCTGCAGGCCCAGTTTCCCACCAACGGCCAGAACCTGCAGGCCCTGCGGGAACAGGTCCTCAACGAACTCATCAACCAGAAGCTCCTGTACCTGGAGGCCCTTCAGGATACCAGCATCCACGTGACCCCCGAAGAGGTGGAACAGGCCATGGACCAGCAGATCCAGCAGCTGGAACAGTCCATGGGCAAAGAGGCCTTTGAACAGCAATTGCGGCAGGAGGGGCTCACCCGGGAAAGCCTGAAGGACCGGTATCGGGAACGGGTAAAGGAGCAACTGTACATCCAGCGTTATATCGACAAACACCTGCGCCCCCGCATCGTGGTCACCCCCGATGAGGTCCGCAGGTTTTACGAAGAGAAGAAGGACTCCCTGCCCGAAAGGCCCGAAATGGTCCAGCTGGCCCACATCCTCATTCGCATCAAGCCCTCTCCCCAGCAGGTGGAAAAGGCCCGCAAGAAGGCAGAAAGCCTGTACCAGCGTCTGCTGAAGGGCGAGGACTTTGAAACCCTGGCCATGCAGTACTCCGACGATCCCACCACCCGCGACCTGGGGGGCGACCTGGGCTACCTGCCCCTGAGCCAGATCCAGGGCCCCCTGCACGACACCCTCGCCAACATGGAGCCCGGCCAGATTTCAAAGCCCATTGAAGACGAAGCGGGGTTCCATATCCTGAAGGTGGACGAAAAGGACGGGGATGTGGTGCACGTGCGCCAGATCCTGATTCGGCCGGTGCCTACCAGGGCCGATTCGGCCAAGGCCAAAACCCGGGCTGAGGCCCTGTACCGCAAACTCAAGGACGGCACCCCCTTTGAGGAACTGGCCCGCCGGTACTCCGACGACGAGTTCACCCGGCAAAACGGCGGCCTGGTCGGCTACATCCCCCTCAACAGCCTGCCCGAACCCCTCAAAACCGTGGCCGACACCCTCAAGGTGGGCACCTTCAGCCAACCGGTGCTCACCGAGGCCGGCTACTACATCCTGAAGGTGCTGGACCGCAAACCCGGCGGCAAGCCGTCCTTCGAGGAAGTTCAGCAAGACCTCAAGGTTCTCCTGGAACAACGCAAACTCCAGGCCGAACTGGACCGGCTGGCCCAGGAACTCCGCAAAAAGTACCCGGTGGAAATCAAGGAGGGCTGAACCGTGCCCCTGCTTATCGGCATCGCCGGCGGCACGGGCTCTGGCAAAACCACGGTGGCCAAACGGATCGAGGAGTTCTTTGCCGGATCCCGGGTGGTGGTGCTTCCCCAGGACGCCTATTACCGCAGCTTCGACCACCTCCCCCTGGAGGAACGGGCTGCCATCAACTACGATCACCCCGACGCCTTTGACACCGAACTCCTGCTCCACCACCTGCACCGCCTGAGGCAGGGCCTGCCCGTGGAACGGCCCGTATACGACTTCAAAACCCATCGCCGCCTGCCTGAAACCGTCCGGGTGGAGCCCGGCGACGTGGTCATTCTGGAGGGCATCCTGGTGCTCCATGAACCCCGGATCCGGGAACTGCTGGACATCAAAATCTACGTCGACACACCGGACGACATCCGCTTCATCCGCCGCCTCCTCCGGGACGTCCGGGAACGCGGCCGCACCATGGATTCCGTGGTGAACCAGTACCTGTCCACGGTCCGCCTCATGCACCTGGAATTCGTGGAACCCTCCAAACGCTACGCCGACGTCATCATCCCCGAGGGCGGCTTCAACGACGTGGCCCTGCAACTTTTGATTTCCACCATTGAACGGTTCCTGGAGGGGGCGAAGGGCTCCGACGACCGATCGGCCCTTCCCCTGCTCCAATAGCCGATGGCCGAGATCCGGGTAGAAGAAGGCCGCATCCTCGCCCTCAAGTTCTTCGACAT
>WGAB01000164.1 GCA_015489295.1 Caldifarciminota bacterium | reverse complement strand
TACAGCCAGATCCCCGGCATCTTTGAAGAGAACCGCCAGGCCATGCTGGACTTCGTGGAGCGCGCGGGCCAGGGCATCGGCGGCTTCGTCTTTGACGCGGAAACCGGCGACACCATCAAGGAGGCCCGCATTTATGTGGAGGAGATCGGCTGGCCGGTGTTCACCGATCCCGTGCTCGGCGACTATGTGCGGGTGCTCCAGCCTGGAACCTACACCGTACGGGTGGAGGCCAACGGCTACGAGCCGGCGACCGTTACCGGTGTGCAGGTACAGCCGGGCCAGTTGACCCGGCTGGATGTGTCGCTGACCCCCGGCGGGGGCTCCTACGCCTACAAACTGGTGCAGGTGGAGTATGTGCACGCCACCCACTACATTCCCACCCACTACGCCCTGGGGGCGCCGGATAACCAGCCCTATTCGCTGGGGAACGGCAGGCACATCGTGCTGGACATGGGGGCGGGCCACCCCATCGTGGGATCCTTTACCGTGTACGAAGCCGATGTGGGCGACGGCCCCGAGGGCTACACCGTGAAGGTGGCCAACCAGTGGCAGGGCCCCTGGACCACCGTGGGCACCGGCACCGGTACCCAGACCTTCGCGCTGCCCGCCGGCATGTCGTCGGCCCGCTATGTGCGCATTGAGGACGACGGCAACGGAGGCACCGGCACCTATGCGGGCTTTGACCTGGATGCCATAGAGAGCACACCGCCCCAGGGCCCCCATGTGGTGGTGTCCGGCTATCACTTTGACACGCCCAACGGCCAGGGCACGGCCAATCCCGGGGATACGGCGCTCCTTTATGTGTCCTTCCGCAATGTGGGCACCGAGGAGGTGACCAACGCCGTCGGCCTGCTGCGGGCCCTGAATGCCTATGCCGTGGTGCTGGATTCCGTGGTCGCCATCGGCAACATTCCGGCCGGCGGCGAGGTGCCGGAGGCAGGCCCCTGGCGGGTCGCTGTGGCCGATTCCGTGCCCCCGGGCTACGATGCCGATTTCGCCCTCCTGTTCCAGGCCGACAACCTGCAGGATACCTTTGACCTCACCCTGCCGGTCATCACACCCCTGGATTACCTGGTGTGGGACCCGGACCCCAACCACTCCTCCGGCCCCGTGATCCACCAGATTCTGACCGATCTCGGCTATCACGGGGAATACACCACCAACTTCGCCGACTACTATAACCGCCTGGCCGACCTGCGGTCGCTCTTCGTGTGCCTGGGGATCTACAGCGACAACTACCGGATTCCCGCCGGAAGCGCCGAGGGCGACTCCATCGTGTCGTATCTCGTGAACCACAACGGCCGGGTGTACATGGAGGGCGGCGACGTGTGGTACTACGATCCCACGGCCGGGGGCTACGACTTCAATGCCTACTTTGGCATCAACGCACAGGACGACGGCTCCGGCGACCTTGGGACCGTGCTCGGCCAGGCCGGTACCTTTACTGCGGGCATGAGTTTTGCCTACACTGGAGAGAACAACTGGATCGACCGCATTCAACCCGGTGCCACCGGGGCGGTAATGATCTGGCAGAACAATTCGCCCTCCTACGGCTGCGGCGTGGCCTATATAGGCAACGCCCTGCGCGGGGAGTACCGCACCGTGGGGGTTTCCTTTGAACTGGGCGGGCTCCAGGATGGCGCCACCACCCGGGCCCAGTACCTGGATTCCCTGGCCCACTTCTTCGGCCTGAACACCGCTGTGGCCGAGCAGGAAGGCGCCTCGGGCGAAGCCGCCACGCTCCGGCTGCTGCAGGCCCCGGGCCTGTGGACCTCCGGGCAGCCCATAGTGCTCTGGGTGCCCCGCACGGGCCAGATGGAGGCTGTGGTGTACGACGCCACCGGCCGCCGGGTGGCCGTTTTGCTGAGCGGCCGCGTGCACGCCGGGCGCCTCACCCTGCGGGCTCCGCATCTGCCTCATTCGGGTATATACTTCCTGCAGGTGCAGGGGACGCTGGGGCGGCTGGGTCACAAGTTCGTGTGGCTCCGGCCGTAGGGCCATCGGGAATCCTGATATCGGAGGTGTCGTGTGTGGGTAACCCTTTGGATCGGTGCGCTTTTGGCCTTTGCCGGCGGTGAGCCCGCCTGGGCGCCGCTGGGAACCTCTCCCGAACCCGTCCAGATTCAGGTGCTCCAGCAGGATGCCCGGAGCCTGGAGGTGACCTTTGACCTTCCAGCCGTGTACGGAACCCCCGTGGAACTCAACGGCCAGACCTTCCTGCAGGTGACCTTCAAGCCCTCGGGCTATCGGACCCGGGTGGGTGAACCCCAGGTGCCGCTTCTGAGCCGATTGCTCGCCCTTCCGGGCAATGCAGGCGCCCGGGTGGAAATCGTAGAGGCCACCAGCCGGGAGGTCGCCTTGCCCTATCCCCTCGTGCCCTACCAGGGCGCGGTGTATCGTTCCGGAAAACGGGAGTTTTCCGGGTTTCAGTACCGGCCTGAGGCCTATGCCCGGGACCGGGATCCGGCGGAGGGACCAGTGGCCCTGGGCCCGGTGTCCATCCTGCGCGAGTTCCGGGTGGCACCCCTCATCTTTTACCCCGTGGTGTACCATCCAAGGCGGCAAACCGCCACGGTGTACACCCACCTGCGGGTCCGCGTGACCTTTGAGGGCATAGGAGAGCAGCCCTTTTCCCGGGTGCCTGCCACCGTCAGCCGGAGTTTTCTGCCCCTCTATCGCCGCCTGTTCCTGAACGGCCGGAGCGCGCTGCAGGGCCGCACCGTTACCGAAGGCACCATCGTGGTCATCGCCAACGATGTCTATGCCGATGCCGCCCGCACCTATGTGCAATTCAAGCGCAGCCTGGGCTACGCGGTGGTGCTCCGGTTCACCTCCGAATTCAATCCCCTTACCGCCGACAACATCAAGGCCTACCTGCAGGAGGCCTACGACACCTGGGAGCGGCCGCCCGAGTACCTGGTGCTCATCGGCGATGCCGAGGATGTGCCCTACTTTGAACGCTACAGCATCCCCACCGACCAGCCCTATGCGGAACTGGCGGGCGGCGTTTTCGTCGTCCACATAGTCGGAGCCTGAGATGCCCGTGCCCGAAGTGAACCACGCCCAATCGGAGGTATCCGGGGCCAGGGGGT
>WGAB01000163.1 GCA_015489295.1 Caldifarciminota bacterium | reverse complement strand
GATCAAGCCCGACGTGTCGGCCCCGGGCGTCAACATCACCTCCCTGGACTACCAGAACAACACCGGTTACCTGAGCGGCTGGTCCGGCACCTCCATGGCCACACCCCATGTCTCGGGCACTGTAGCCCTCATGCTGAACAAGAACCTGGGTCTTACCCCCCGAGAAATTGACTCCATCCTGGAGGTCACCAGCATTGACCGAGGCATCTCCGGCAAGGACACGGCTTACGGGACCGGCCGCATTGACGCTCTGGCCGCAGTCAATGCCGTCCCCACATACACCCACGATGTTTCCGTTCGTCGCATCCTTGGTTTCCCCGATACCCTCACGGTGAGTAGCTCCTCTCCCCAAACCGTTTCTCCTCGGGTGGAAGTTCTGAACAGCGGTGCCAACACCGAAACCTTTGATGTGCACTTCGTGATCGCAACGCCCAACGGCCAGCGGATCTACTCGGCCGTGACCACGGTATCCAACCTGGCCCCGGGCCATACGGCTCAAGTGACCTTCCCGAGCCATACCTTCTACTACGATGACCCGGCCACGGTATACCACGACACCGCCTGGACTGTTCTTACCGGAGACCAACATCCGGCTAACGACCGGAAGGCCCGGACCTTCACGGTGTACCGCCAGGGCACCCAGTACCTGATCGTGGATATGGACCCCAACCACTCCTCTGGACCAGAAATCGATCACCAGTTGCAGTACTGGGGCTGGGCCGGCGAGTACACCACCTCCTTCCCCTCCCTCAGTACCCTGCAAAACTACCAGAGCGTGTGGATCTTCCTAGGCATTTACAGCACCAACTACACCCTGAGCTCCACCGAAGCCAACACCATCGTGGATTACCTGCACAGCGGGGGCAATGTGTACATGGAGGGCGGCGACGCCTGGGCCTTTGATCATCAACGGACCGTGTACGACCCCTACTTCGGCATTGACCCCAATAACTCCTCTGATGGTGCTGACCCCGACAACCTCACCTCGCTGGAAGGTTTAAACAACAGCTACCTCCCCTGGGTCAACGGCCACACCTGGAACTACACGGGCGAGAACAGATGGATGGACCGACTGGTGCTGCACTCCAACCCGCCGGACAACGGCGCCCCCGAGGTGTATCTCCGCAACCCCTCCACGGGTTTCAACCACGGGGTCATCAACCAGGGCACTTACAACGGCAACACCTACCACACCGTGGCCCACGCCTTTGAGCTGGCGAGCCTGACCCAGACCAGCCGGGGCGCGGTGGCCGAAACCCTGGCGGCCTATCTGCAGCGCAGTGTCTTCGGCGTTCCTCCGGTGGCCGTACAGGAAACCCCGGCTCCGACACCGCCCGCCCTGGCCCTGCAGGTACAGCCGACGGTGGCACGGACCGGGGCCCAGGTGGTCTTCACCCTCCCCGCCACCGGCCGGGTGACGGTGGACCTTTACGATGCGGCCGGCCGTCGGGTGCAGCGGCTGTTTGAAGGTGCGGTCGAGGCCGGTACCCACCGGGTGTCGGTGGCCGCCGAGGACCTTGTTCCTGGCGTGTACCTGGTGCGGTTGACCACGGCCCAGGGCACAGCAGCGACCCAGCGGCTGGTGGTGATCCACTGAGACCCGAGTCTTTGGGTGGGTGGGGGCCGCCGCCCAGGGCGGCGGCCCCCACCCTATCCCCTTGGCGCCTTGACTCCTCAGCGCCGAAACGGTACCCTTTGGCCCATGCGAATCCTCACCATCACCAACCAGAAGGGCGGCGTCGGCAAAACCGCCCTCACCTTCCACCTGGCCCACCTCTTCGCCCGCGACGGCGCCCGCACCCTGCTCCTGGACCTGGACCCCCAGGGCAACCTCTCCCGGTCCTACCTGGACGACACCCCACCTGAGGCCCACATCCGCCGGCTCTTTGAAAACCAGGTGCCCGAACCCTATCCGGTGGCCCCTAACCTCCACCTCGTGGGCAGCGACATCACCCTGTCCAAGTACGAGGCCGACGCCAAACTGGAAAACTTTTTCCGGGTGCGCACCTTCCTGCAGGACCTGAACCCGGGCTATGACATCGTGCTGATGGACACCCCACCCTCGCTGGGTCTGTTCACCTCCAACGCCCTCCTGGCCTCCCAGGAGGTGCTGATCCCGGTGGACATCTCCCACTACGCCCGCATCGGCCTCGCCGACCTCATGGAATCCATTGAGAAGGTGCGCGAAACCACCGGCACGCCCCTGCGGGTGCTGGGCATCGTGTTTTCGGCCGTCCGCGAGCGTCTGCGCTTTTTCCAGGCCTTCCGGCAGGACCTGGAGGCCCGGTACCCGGGCCTGCCCTTCCGCACCTTTATCCCCGAATCCGTCCGCCTGCGCGAGGCCATCAGCCGACGGCAAACCGTATTCGAGGCCTTCCCCAACCACAAGATCACCCGGGCCTTCGAGGCCCTGTTCCAGGAGATCAAGGAGCGACTCCCATGAGGGAAAGCTACCTGGACCGCCTGAGCAAGGTCCAGAAAAAGAAAAAACTCTCGGTGTACCTGCCGCCGGAGGTGGCCCGAGCCCTCAAAAAGTACGCCGTGGACCAGGACAAGAACGTGTCGCAGGTAATCGAAGAACTGGTCCGCGAGAAACTCGGGCTCGGCACCCCCTGACCCGGAAAACAGAGGAGGTTCTGAACCATGGTACATTTTCGAACCCCAAGGATGGTGATTCTCTTGGCCCTGCTCCTGGTGGGCACCCTGCAGGCCCTGGAAATCCAGCGGCTGCTCGGGCCCGAATCCACGGCCGAGGAGCGGGTTCAGGTGGCCACCCGATACCAGGAGGTTCAGGTGCCCCTTTCGGATTCCGTGGTGGCCGTCATCCAGACCACCAAGGGCACCATCAAGGCCCTGCTTTATCCCAAGGATGCCCCGGTTACCGTGCAGAACTTCGTGCGCCTGTCGCTTCTGGGCTTTTACGACGGCCTCACGTTCCATCGCTACGTGCCCAACTTCGTGATCCAGGGCGGTGACCCCACGGGCACCGGCCGCGGCAACGCCGGCTACACCATTCCCCTGGAGGTCTCCGATAAGAAACACGTGGAGGGCGCCCTGGGCATGGCCCGCGCCCGCGACCCCAATTCCGGCTCCTGCCAGTTCTACATTACCCTCCGGCCCACCCCCCACCTGGACGGCAACTACACCGTGTTCGGCCGCGTGATCGAGGGCATGGACGTGGTCAAACAGCTCCGCCAGGGCGACAAGATCCTGCGGATCGACATCCAGGGGATCCAGCAGACCTCCCTGAAAACCAAGGAGTGAGCATGGCGGAAAAGAAATCCATTCCCACGGTACGGCCGGGCCGGGGCTGGTTCCCCCTGCCCGAACTCCTGGAGCGCTCGGTACAGGAGTACGGCGACCGGGTGGCCTTCCGTATGCGCAACCCCGATGGCCGCAGCTGGCGTCAGTACACCTATCGGGACCTGGGAGAACTGGTGCCCCGGATCGCCGCGTACCTCCGGGAGCAGGGGGTGCAGCCCGGCGACCGGGTGGCCGTGCTCGGCGAGAACCGGCCCGAATGGGGCATCTCCTACTTTGCCGTCACCTGGGCTGGCGCCACCGTCGTGCCCCTGGACGCCCGCGCCACCCCCCACGAATGGAAACACATCCTGAACCACTCCGAAAGCAAGGGCATCCTGGTATCCGGCCGTATGCTGGAGGACGTCCTGGACTTCCGCGAGGACGTGCCCACCCTGGCCTTCGTCATCTCCATGGACCGCCACGAAGAGGTGCCCGACGTCCTCTCGCTGGGCCGGGACCCCGACCGAACTCCGCTGCCCCGCCACGAATTCGACCTGGACGACCTGGCCGTCATCCTCTACACCTCCGGCACCACCGGTTCCTCCAAGGGCGTAATGCTCACCCATCAGAACATTGCCTCCAACGTCGACGCCATTTACCAGATCTACGACATCGGTCCGGGTGATGTGTTCTTCTCCGTGCTGCCCATCCACCACGTGTTCGAGGCCACCGCGGGCTTCCTGTTTCCGGTGTATTCCGGCGCCGAGGTGGTGTACGCCCGGTCGCTCCGATCCCGGGAACTCCGGGAGGACATGACCGCCGTACGGCCCACCATGTTCCTCACCGTGCCCCTGCTTTTGGAAAAAATCTACCTGGGCATCCTGAAACAGGTTCAGAAGTCCCCGGTGACCAAACGCGCCCTGTTCGGCCTGCTCAAGGGCACCGCCCGCGTGCTGAACCCCCTTACCCGGGGCAAGGCCTCCCGGAGCCTCTTTAAGTCCATCCACGCCCGCCTGGGGTTCGACCGGATCCGCTACATTGTGTCCGGCGGTGCCGCCCTGCCCCGCTGGGTGTCCCGGGGCCTGGAGGAACTCGGGTTCCCCGTGCTCCAGGGCTACGGCCTTTCGGAAACCGCACCGGTGCTCACCGTGAACCCGCCCTGCTGCCCCAAAAACGAGTCCGTGGGCCTGCCCATCCCCGGCGTGGAGATCACCATCATGGATCCCAACGACGAGGGCATCGGCGAGATCGCGGCCCGCGGACCGAACGTGATGAAGGGCTACTACAAGAACCCCGAGGCCACCGCCGAGGTCCTGCGGCCCGACGGCTGGTTCCTCACCGGCGACCTGGGGTACATCGACGACGAAGGGTACCTCTACATCACCGGCCGGAAGAAGTCGGTGATCGTTACCCGGGGCGGCAAAAACATCTACCCCGAGGAGATTGAAGAACACCTGGCCCAGTCGCCCTTCATTGCCGAAATCCTCGTGCTCATGGGCCGGCATCCCCAGACCGGCGACGAGGAGCTCCAGGCCATCGTGGTGCCCGACTTTGAAGCCCTGGACCAGTACGCCCGGGAACACCAGATCACCCTTACCGACCAGGCCATCTACGACCTGATCGCCAGGGAAATCAAGCGGCTGTCGCAGGACCTGGCCCCCTACAAGCGCCCCCGCCGCTTTGCCATCCGCGAGGAAGAGTTCCCCAAGACCACCACCCGCAAGATCAAGCGCTACCTGTTCCAGGCCCCGGTACAGGAACTCAACGGCAACAAGGGCGGGAACCCGGCCTGATCTCCGGGCCCTGCGTTCCCGGCCGAAAGGTTGTATACCGGCGTCTCTAAGCTAAGTTGACCGGATTGGGTTTGCTTGGTATAATGCCTCCGACGGTCCTATGAAGTCCTTTGTAGGACGAGCCGAAGCCCTGGGCACGGTGCGGGAGCTCCTGCGGCGCACCCGCAGGGAGGGATTCCTCTTCGCCCTGGTTGCCGGCGCCCCGGGCGTGGGCAAAACCCGGTTCCTCCTGGAGGTGCAACGCCGGTTCCGCCACCGCACCTTCGCCCTGTACCTCCGCCATGTCCTGGATGCCCAAACCCTGTTCCAGCAGCTCGGCGAACTCTACCCCGAACAACTGCTCCACCTGCCCCGCTACTGCCCCGCCGACGAGCTGGAGCAGATCCTCCATCGGTTCCCCTTCCTGCAGCCCTATGTGCCCGTAGAACTCCCCGCCGGCGAACAGCCTACGGGCTCTTTGCCCCTCTATCCCTGCCTGCAGGGCCTCTCAAAGGTCCGCCCTCTGCTGCTTCTCTTGGACGACATGGCCCCCCTGGAGCAACAGGACGATCTCCGCCTGTTGCTCCAGCAAATGACCCAGGCCCCGGGGCTGGCTCTGGTGGTCTCCCAGGACCCCTCCTGGAGAACCTGGAGCCAGGAGCAGATCACCCTGCCCCCCTTCTCCCTCCAGGAAACCGCCCGGTTCCTGCAGCACCAGGGGCTGGAGGTGTCGGAGCAGGAACTCCGGCGCTGGCACGAGGCCACCGGCGGCTTCCCCCTGCTTCTGCACCTGGCCCTGCGCCAGGGTTCCCATCCGCCGGCCGCCTCCTGGCTCCATGAACACCTGCGGGCCCGGCTGGAGGAGCAGGTCCGGCCGCTGGCCCCGGAAAGCCGTGACATCCTGGCTCTCATGAGCCTGCTGAACACCCCGGTGCCCCTGGTGTTCGTTCAGGCCCTGGCTCCCCGATCCCTGGAAGCCGCCCTGACCTCCGCAGAGCACCTGGGCCTCTTAACCCGGGATGCCCACCGGCTCCATCCTCCGCCGCCCACCGTCGTGCCCCATCTGCGCCATCTCCTGGCCCCGCCGGAAACCCGCGCCCGGATCCTGCGCACCCTCCTGCCCGCCATTCTGGCCTCCGAAGGGCTCCGGAGCCTGCCCTGGCACCAGGTCCTCCTGCCTCCTCCCGAAAACCTGGCACCGGAAACACCCGAGGAGGTAACCTTCTGGCTGGACCAGGGGCGCGCGCTCGTCCGCCAGGCCGACCGCCGGAGCGCCGCCGACCTGCTCCACTGGCTCTGGTACCATCTGCCAGCCGACACCCCTCCGGACCTCAAGGTACAGGTGGGCTGGGAGTACGCCACCCTGCTGTGCCTCCACGACCCCGAACACCCGGAAATCGCCCGGCTGGCCAAGGCGCTGGAACCCCTTTCTCCCCGCCATATCCTGCGCATCCACGCCACCCTGTTCGGCCGCTGGGTGATGATCTGGGACGAACGGAAGGCCCGACGGGCCGTACAGACCATCGAGCGCCTGGCCCAATCCCCCCTCGAACGGGATTTCGCCCGCCTCTATCGGCTGCTCTACCGCCTGTACTTCCGCAAGCACCGCGAGCCCATCTACCGGGAACTCCGGCAATTCATCGAAACCACGGCGTTCCCCGAGTTCCGTCAACGCGCTCTGGAAAACGCCATCACCCTCCGCATGTGCTCCCAGGAAACCCTGAAGGCCTGGGAACTGGAATCCTGGTACCGGCAACGGTTCCCTGAAGAGGAGATCTCCCTTTCCACCCGGCTTTTCCTGCAGTCGGTGGCCATTGACGCCGGCCGCCTGCGCGAGGCCCGGGTCACCCTGGAGGACATCGCCCGGCAGGGAGGCGAGGATTTCCGCATCAACCTGCTGGGCTGGCAATACCTCTGGCTCTGGCTCCTGTCGGCCGAGGGGAACCACCAGGAGTTTGAACGCTATTTCCAGTACCTGCTGCGCCAGAACGAACGGTACCCCATTGATTCCATGCTGTACTCCATCACGATGGTGGCGGCCAGCCACTATCGCGAATTGCCCAACCTGGAGGCCTATCGGGAACAGGTGCAGCGGCTCACCCAGATCAAGGTGGCCACCTGCGCCCGGCCGGAGGCGGACGCCTTTGCCACCGACCTGGAGGTGGCTTATCTCCGCTGGTTGGAACAGCGGTACGACGAGGCCCGGAACCGGCTGGAGGCCCTCCGGCGCCGCCTGCGCGATTCCATGGTCGTCGACCGGGCGGCCTTTTACCGCCTGGAGGGATTTCTGGAATGGCACGAAGGGCACCGCCGGAAGGCCCGGCAGGCCTGGCGACGGTGCATCCAGCTGCTGGAAACCCATGAACACCGAATGGGCCTGCTCTGGACCTACCGATCGCTGGCGCTTCTGACCGGCGAGGAACGGTACCGGGAGAAGTGGCGTGCTTTGGCCCTGGAAACCGGAGCCCTGGGCTGGTACGAGGATCCCAGGAGCCTCATGCTCCAGGCCCTCAAAGGGGGCGAGCGGGGCCGGCTGACCACCCTGGGCACCGCCGAGCTCCGGCTCCCCGGCTGGTCGCAGCCCCTTCAGGAACGGGACTTCCGGTACCGCCGGGCCTGGCTCCTCCTGGGCTTACTCGTGGCCCGCGGAGCCTCTCAGGGCCTGGCCCGCCAGGAGATTCTGGTTCGGCTCTGGCCCGAGGCCACCAGCACCAACCCCCTGGACATCGTGCTCAGCCACCTGCGGAAACGCACCCTGCCCGCCCTCGTGGAAACCCATGAGGGCCGCCTGCGCCTGAACCCTCTCCTTGTGGAGGTGGACGCCTGGGCCTTTGAGCAGGGGGTTCGGAAGGGCCTGGCCGCGGGCGATCCAGTGGAGGCCGAAGACCACCTGGAGCAGGCCGTGCAGCTGTACCAGGGCCCCTTCCTGCCGGGCATGGACCATCCAGACCTGGATTTCTATCGGCAGCATCTGGCCCGGCTCCATCGGGAGGCCCGCCTGCGCCTGGGTCTCCTGGCGCTCCAGCGTTTGGCCCCGCGCCTGGCCTACGAACACGCCTACCGGCTGATCAGCGACGATCCCTACGACGAAGCCGGACACCGGCTCATGATCCTGAGCCTCTGGCAGCAGGGGCACCGCAGCGGTGCCCTGCGCCACTATGAAAAGTTGAGAACCCTTCTGGAACGCGACTTCGGGGTTTCCCCCTCCCGGGAACTCCAGCACCTGGTGCAGCGCCTGCGCGAGGGCGCTCCCCTCAGCTTCTCCTAAAGCTCATTCCAACTCCCTTTGAGGATATTCAAAATAGCGCTATAATTGCAATTCTTAGACTTGCAATTTTCTTTGTAGCCCTTTTCAATGATCTCTGCCTGTTGAGGCTTATCTATCATCCAATAGAAATAAAAATGGTCTTTATCGCGCTCTTTTTTTCTCACTCTTGGAAAGATGTTGCCCCTCCCATCTCTAATTTTCGAAACTACTATCTGCGGCAAACCTTTCTTTACGATGCGACACTGTCCGGGTCGGATTTTCGGCTTTCCATTCTCGTTGTCAAAGAAAGCAGAAAGGTATGCATCTCCAAAAACTGGATTCTTCTCTATTCCCTCAAATTCTATACGATCTTGATATCTAAAATACCCGTAAGCAATCGATGTTGTGAGCATAAAGTTGTCCTCGAGCATTTTCTTATTGATTTTCTCTATGGTTTTTAATAAAATCTCTAAGGCTAAAGCATCACCTTCCTGT
>WGAB01000162.1 GCA_015489295.1 Caldifarciminota bacterium | reverse complement strand
CTTGTTGACGGTTGCTCTGGTGGGCAGCGCCGGGGCCGTGTCCAATGTGGGCACCCGGGCCGCCCAGTTTCTGAAAATCGGCGTGGGCATGCGCGCCACCGCCATGGGCGACGCCTTCGTGGCCGTGGCCAACGACGCTTCGGCCCTGTACTGGAACCCGGCCGGCCTGAGCCGGGTGTCCCGGCGCCAGGTGATCTTCAACCAGGCCAACTGGATCGCCGGCATCAACTTCGGCTATGTGGGCATGGTGTGGCCGCTGCCCAACCGCGGCACCATCGGCGGGGCCATGACCTACCTGGGCTCCGGCGAGATGAAGGTGCGCACCGAAGACGCCCCCGAGGGCACCGGCGAAACCTTTGAGGTCAACGACCTGGCCCTCACCTTTGCCTACGGTGTGCCCTTCACCGACCGCTTTTCCTTCGGCTTCGCCTTCAAGTACATCTCCGAACAGATCTGGCACATGAGCGCCTCGGCCTATGCCATTGACCTGGGCATCCACTTTGATACCGACTTCCACGGCATCCAGCTGGGCATGAACCTGTCCAACTTCGGTGGCAAAATGCGGCTCATGGGCGAAGACACCCGGTTCATCTACAACATTGACCCCAACCGGAACCCGAACCATACCCCCAATGTGGTGGCCGACCTGCGGACCGATGCCTTTGACCTGCCCACGCGGTTCCAGGTGGGGCTCTCGGGCCCCCTGCCGGTGCTGCCCGGCATCTGGGCCGTGGACTTCGTGACCCCGAACGACAACTACGCGTACCTCAACGCCGGCGCCGAGGTTCACCTGGGCCGGTTTCTGAGTCTCCGGGCAGGGTACCGGGGCCTCTTTAACGACGAGATGGAGGGCGGCCTCACCGCCGGGGCCGGCTTCCAGATCACCTCGCCCCGCCTGCCCTGGAAGCTCAACCTGGATTACTCGTACCTGGACTTTGGGCGGCTGCAGAACGCCCAGCGGTTCGGGGTTCTGCTGGTATTTTGAGAACCGGCGGGAAAAGCCTTAAAACATAACGATAGCAACAAGCAACCAAAAAGGAGGTTGTCCGATGAAGAAGGTTGCCGTATGGGGCAGCGTATTGATGCTGCTGGCCCTGCTGCCTGGGCGGGCGCTGGCCCAAAACGCCCAGGATGGCGACAACACCGCCTTCAACCTCACCCTCACCGACCAGATCGGCGACTGCATGCTGGCGGATACCAACTACTACGGCTACAGCCGTTCGGTGATCACCGGGAGCGACCTGGATCAGGACGGCATCAAGGAAATCATCGTCACCGACTACTACAACGGCGGCCGGATCCATGTGTTTGAGGTGACCGACGGCGCCCTAGAAGAGGTGTGGTGCGTTTCGGGTACCGACAACCCCTACGGTTACGGCCCGCGTTCCGTGACCACCGGCGACCTGGACGGCGACGGCTACGGTGAGATCATCGTGGCCATGACCGGCGGCGGCGGCGACACCAACCGCCTGCATGTAGGTCTGTGGGTGTACGAGTGGAACGGCAACGACAACGAGTACGGCGAGTACGATGCCAACACCGGCAACTGGGTCCCCTCCGAGCGGATCATTGAGTTCGGCTTTGAGGGCGATACCCTGTTCCCCGACCGGTATCGGTGCGAAGATGTGGTGGTGGGCGACTTTGATGCCGACGGCGTGCAGGAAGTGCTCTGGGTGAACAACGGCGGCTCGGCCTTTGACAACGCCTACATCTTCTCCATCGTGGGCGACATCGGAAGCCACTTCATCACCGTGGATGTGGAGGCCGTGTTCAAGCGGCTGGAGCTCGGCTGGGGCGGCAGCTCGGTGTCGGGCTTCGCGACGGACCTGGATGCCGACGGGCTCCAGGATCTCGTGGTGATGATCTGGAACAACATCGGCTTCCAGATCATTGAGGCCACGGCACCCAACACCTACGAGGCCAAGGCCTACTTTGACAACATTGATACCGAGGACCGGTATCCCTTCGCCAAGATCGTGGACGCCTACGACATGGACAACGACGGCAAGCCCGAGATGGTCATCGGCGCCCTGCTGCGTTCCCGCTTCTATGTGGTGGAGGCCGGCGACGATGTGACCGCCGACCAGATCACCATCCACGGGCCCGTGGAGTTCATGGAGAACGACTCCACAGCCATGTACTCCCTGCTGGGCCTGCGGGTGGGTGACCAGGATCACGGCCCGGGCACCGACGGCGCCGACATCTACTTCACCGACGACTATCAGCGGGTGATGGACCTGGAGTTCACCGGCACCGACCTCGGCGACCCGGCCTCCTACACCGCCTACACCCTGATGGCCCCCGAAGACTTCTGGCAGGACAGCGCCCAGTTCACCGACTCCCTCGGCAACCCGGTGTGGGTGCACTACTGGCTCCAGCCCTCGGTGGCCATTGCCCTCGGGAACGACCTGGACGACGACGGCAACAAGGAAGTGGTGTTCTGCGCGTATGAAGCTCGTGACAACAGCGATTATCCGCGTATGACCGTGGAAACCGGCCTGCTGAATGTGCTGGAGTTCAACGATGTGGGTGCGGAGGAGTGGACCCTCAAGCCCAGCGATGTGGTGAAGCTCCACCTGCAGCCCACCGTGGTGAAGGACGAGGCGCGCCTGTCCTTCAACCTGCGGACCCGCGGGCGGGTGACCGCCGAGGTGTTTGATGTGAGCGGTCGCCGGGTGGCCCGGGTGTTCCAGGGCAACCTGGAGCCGGGTGCCCACAGCCTCACGGTGAACACCGCGGACCTGGCCAGCGGTGTCTACGTCGTGCGGCTGCACACCCCGGACGGCCTGCGGATCGCTCGCATGGTGGTAACCCACTAAGCCGGAAGGCACCAAAGGATTTCGGCCGGGGCCGCGGCGGTTGCCGCGGCCCCGGCCGATTTTTACGCCAAACAAGGGCCGCCCTCTATCGGCGGCCCAGGCATACGGAAAAACGGTTCACCAGGGGAAAGGGCCTACTTGTAGCGGTACACGATCCGGCCCCGGGTCAGGTCGTAGGGCGTGAGTTCCACGGTAACCCGGTCTCCCGGCAAAATCTTGATGTAGTGCATCCGCATCTTGCCGGAAACATGGGCCAGCACCAGGAGACCGTTGTCCAGCTCCACCCGAAACATGGCGTTCGGGAGCACTTCCTTCACCGTTCCTTCGACACGGATCACATTCTTCTTGGCCATGGCTCAGTCCAATCGGGTTAAGATCTCGGGTTGATCTTTGGTGATCAACACCGTGTGTTCAAAGTGGGCGGAGAGCGAACCGTCCGCCGTTACTACCGTCCAGTGGTCTTCTAAAGTATAGACCCTGGGCGTGCCGATGTTGACCATGGGTTCCAGGGCCAGCACCATGCCGGGCTTCAAAAAAATCCTTCGGGTGGAGGGCTCCCGGAAGTTCGGGATCATGGGCTCTTCGTGGAGCTTCAGGCCCACGCCGTGGCCTGTGAGTTCCCGCACCACATGGAACCCGTGGCGTTCCACCTCGTCCTGGATGGCAGCGGAAATGTCGTACAGGCGTCGGCCCGGCCGGGCCTGCTCAATGCCCCGGTACAGGGCCCGTTCGGTGACCCGCATCAGTTCGCGGGCCAGGGGCGACACCTCGCCCACCGCGTAGGTGCGGGCCGCGTCGCCGTAGTACCCCTGCCAGATCACCCCGACATCCACCTTCACGAGATCCCCTTCGCGGATCCGTTTCAGGGGCGACGGGATGCCGTGGACCACCTCGTGGTTCAGGGAGATGCAGCTGGCCGCCGGAAACCCCCGGTAACCCAGGAACGCGGGAACACCGCCCCGCTGGCGGATCAGGGTATCGATCTTTTCGTTGAGTTCAGCGGTGGTCATGCCGGGCCGGAGCCAGGAGGGCACGCGGTCCAGCACCTCGGCCACGATCCGGGCGGCCCGGCGGATGCCCGCCACCTGCTCCGGGGTCTTAATGGTGATGGCCATCCTGGAGGGCCTGGAGCAGGCGGGTTTCCACTTCCTCGGGGGTCCCTACGCCGGAGATCGTCCGCAGCAGGCCCCGGTCGCGGTAATACGCGATCAGGGGCTCGGTTTGCCGGTGGTACACCTCCAGGCGGTGGCGTACGGTATCGGGATGATCATCGTCCCGCAGCACCAGAGGTTCGCCGCACCGGTCACACCGTTCGTCGTTCTTCGGCGGATCGGTCATCAGGTTATAGGTGGCGCCGCACTTCGGGCACACCCGGCGCGCGCTGAGCCGGCGCACGATCTCCTCGTCGGGCACCTCAAACAGCACCACGGCGTGGAGCTGCAGGTTCAGGTCCTGGAGCAGGTGATCCAGCCCCCGGGCCTGTTCCAGGGTGCGGGGGAAGCCATCCAGGATGAAGCCGCCTTCCGGGAGTTGTTGGAGCACCTCCCGGATGAGCCCGAGCATCACCTCATCGGGCACAAGGTCGCCCCGCTCCATGTACGCCCGGGCCTTCTGGCCCAGGGGCGTGTTGTTCCGCACCGCCTCCCGCAGGATGTCGCCGGTGGAGATCTTTTTGAGGTGCCACCGCTGGGCCAGGCGTTCCGCCTGGGTGCCTTTGCCCGCCCCCGGCGGGCCCAGGAAGATGAGGTTGACCCGGTTCAGCCTCTCCATCCACGGATCCTGCCCTTCTTCAGCAGCCCCTCGTACTGCCGCATGATCAGGTGGGCCTCAATCTTCTGCATGATTTCCAGGGCCACACCCACGATGATGAGCAGCCGGGTACCCCCGAAGTAGAAGGGGATGTTGGTCCAGCGAATGAGGTGCCACGGCAGGATGGCAATAATGGCGAAGAAGATGGCGCCGGGCAGCAGGATTCGGGTCATCACCCGGTCGATGTACTCAGCGGTTTTGGGGCCCGGCCGAACCCCGGGAATGAAGCCCGAGTACCGCTGCAGGTTCTCGGCCATGTCTTTGGGATTCATCACCACGGCCGTGTAGTAGTAGGCGAAGAACACGATGAGCAGGCCGTAGATGATGTCGTACACCGGATGCCCGGGGCTGAACCACTGGCTGAAGGTCTGGAGCACATTGGTCTGCCAGAAGGTGCTGATGGTGCTGGGAAACATCATGAGGCTCTGGGCGAAGATGATGGGGATCACGCCGGCGGTGTTCACGGTCAGGGGTAGGTAGGTTTGCTGGCCCCCGTAGATGCGGCGGCCTACCACCCGCTTGGCGTACTGGATGGGAATCCGGCGCTGGGCCTCGGTAACAGCCACCACCGCCGCCGTGGTCAGCAGGATCACCACCGCCACGAAGGCCAGGGTGATGGGAGTGATGGCGCCCGTGCGCAGGAGTCGCAGCGTGTTGAAGAACTCGTTGGGCACGGAATCCAGGGTGCCGGCGTAGATGATGAGGGAAATGCCGTTGCTGATCCCCCGTTCGGTGATCTCCTCGCCGAGCCACATGAGGAACACGGAGCCCGCCACCAGCGAAATGACCGTCACGAACACGAAGAAGGGGCCGGGATTGGGCACCACCGGCGAGCCGGTTACCGGGCTGGTAAGCCGGGTCAGGAAGATGGCCACCCCAAAGGCCTGGATGGCCGCCACCACCACGGTGAGGTACCGGGTGTACTGCTCAATCTTGCGGCGGCCGTGCTCGCCCTCCTTCTGCAGGCGTTCCAGGTAGGGCACCGTTGTGGTCAACAGCTGCAGGATGATGGAGGCCGAGATGTAGGGCATGATGCCCACGCCGAACACGGCGGCCCGGGACAGGGCGCCGCCCACGAAGATGTCCAGGATGCCGAAGGTGGTACCCTGAAGGGCGGCCTTAAAGAACTCGCCGAGGGCGCGGGCATCCACGCCGGGCAGGGGAATATGGGTGCCCACCCGGTACACCGCCAGGATCAGCAAGGTGAAGAGGATCTTGCGTTTCAGATCCTCCATCTTCAGGAGAGAGCCGACACCCTGCAGCATCAGGAGGCTCCCTCCTGTTGGGTGGGTTGCCGGGTCTGGAAACTGCCGCCGGCGGCCTCAATGGCCTTGCGGGCTGCCTCGCTGGCCGCATCGGCCACCACCGTGAGTTTCTTGGTGAGGGTGCCCCGGGCCAGGATCTTGATGGGCTTGTGGGCATCCCGCACCAGGCGCGCCTGTTCCAGCACCTCGGGGGTCACGGTGGCGCCGTCCTCAAAGCGCTCCTCCAGGCGGTTCAGGTTGACCACCTGGTACTCCACGCGGAAGGGGTTTTTAAAGCCCTTCTTGGGCAAACGGCGGTACAGGGGCATCTGGCCGCCTTCAAAGCCCGGGCCCTTGCCGCCGCCCGAGCGGGCCAGCTGGCCCTTATGGCCCCGGGTGGCGGTTTTGCCGTGGCCCGAACCGATGCCCCGGCCCACCCGCTTTCTCTTCTTTTTGGCCCCCTTCTTCGGCCCGATGTTACTCAGCGTCCACATGGTCCACTTCCTCCACTTTCACATACTCCCGTACCACCTGGAGCATTCCGCGCAGCGACGGCGAGTCTTTGTGGATCCGGCTCTTGCCGATGCGCCCCAGGCCCAGGGCCTCCAGGGTACGCTTAGCCTTCTTGTGTT
>WGAB01000161.1 GCA_015489295.1 Caldifarciminota bacterium | reverse complement strand
TCATGGTGGGCAGGATCGTGGGGAACCGGCGGGCGAGCATGGTTTTGCCGGAGCCCGGCGGGCCGATCATGAGCACATTGTGGCCGCCGGCCGCGGCCACCTCCAGGGCCCGGCGGGCGGCGGCCTGGCCCTTGATCTCGGAGAAATCCACCGTATCGTGACGACGGGCCTCAAAGAACTTCTGGAGGTCCACCCGGAAGGGTTCGATGGCCACCTCGCCCTTCAGGAACCCCACGGCCTCCTCCAGGGTGGCCACGGGGTACACCTCGGCCTCCTGGATGACGGCCGCCTCTTCGGCGTTTTCCCGGGGCACCAGGAACCGGCGGAACCGGTGGCGAAGGGAGAGCACGATGGGCAGCACCCCTTTGACGCGGCGCACCCTGCCCTCCAGGGAGAGTTCGCCGAGCACCACGGTGTGTTCCAGGGGGCTGTTTTCGGGGATCTCGCCGGCGGCGGCCAGGATGCCCAGGGCCACGGGCAGGTCGTAGGCCGAGCCCTCCTTGCGGATGTCGGCCGGTGCCAGGTTGACGGTAATCTTCTTGAGGGGCAACGAGAAGCCGGCGTTCTTCAGGGCGGCCATTACCCGCTCGCGCGACTCGCGCACGGCGCTGTCGGGAAGACCCACGATCACGAAGCCGGGCACGCCGGGCGAGAGGTCGACCTCCACCTCCACGCCCACGCCCTCAATGCCCACCACCGCTCCTGCATGGACCCGGGCGATCACGGAACCTCACCCTCAGTTTTGGCCTGATTTCTTCTCCCAGCCCTCCAGGAACCCGCGGAAGAGCTCCAGGGGCAGCGGGAACACCACGGTCGTGGTCTTCTCCGAAGAGATCTCCACCATGGTCTGCAGGAACCGCAGCTGGATGGTCAGCGGATTCTGGGCGAGGATCTCGGCTGCCTCCCGGAGCCGCTGGGCCGCCTGGTACTCGCCTTCGGCCGAGATGATCTTGGCGCGCCGCTCGCGTTCGGCCTCGGCCTGGCGGGCCATGGCCCGCTGCATCTCCTGCGGCAGGTCCACGTGCTTGATCTCCACGGCGGTCACCTTGATGCCCCAGGGGTCGGTTTGCTTGTCAATGATCTCCTGCAGTTTCTGGTTCAGCTTCTCGCGATGGGCCAGGAGTTCGTCCAGTTCCACCTCCCCGAGCACGCTCCGCAGGGTGGTTTGGGCCAGCTGGCTGGTGGCATACAGGTAGTCTTCCACCTCAATGACCGCCTTTTCGGGGTTGATCACGCGGAAGTACACCACGGCGTTGACCTTGATGGACACGTTGTCCTTGGTGATGACATCCTGGGGCGGCACGTCCATTACCAGGATCCGGAGAGATACCTTGACCATCTTGTCGATGAAGGGCAAAAGGAGAATAAGGCCAGGTCCCTTGACCCCGATGTAGCGGCCGAGCCGAAAGATCACTCCGCGTTCGTACTCGCGGAGGATCCGGATCATGGAGTACAGGACGATAAGGACCAGGAAAACAAGGACACCCAAACCGGTCATGGGTATAACCCCCTTTTGGAAACCTTAACCGATGGGGTTGGGGTTGTCAACTTTCGGGGATGGGTTAGTATTCCTCTTCTTCCTCGTCTTCCCAGGTGGTGAAGCCCTCTTCCTCCTCAAATTCCAGTTCCAGGAGCCGGGTTTCGATTTCCAGGAGTTGCTCGCCGATGGAGCGGAAGGTGGTTTCCAGGTCTTCGGCGGAGATTTCGCCGCTCCGGGCCCGCTCCACGGTGTCTTCGATTTCCCGGCTCAGGCGCTGGATTTCTGCCTCCAGGTTTTCCACGGTCACCTGCTGATAGGGCTCGGCCGTGTTCTTCATCTCCTCGATCTTGTAGAGGTACTCGGAGATCACCTCGTCCCAGGGGTCGGTGAAGTCGGTGGCGTTGCTCCAGATGGCCAGGATCTCCTCATCATTCAACTCACGCATAACGCTCCCTCCGTTCAGAGATGGTGGCCTAATATAAGCCTTTGTAGGCTTTCGTTGCAAGGTGTAGGGGCATAGCGTATCCTATGCCGGGAGGTACAACCATGATCATTGGCATTCCAAGGGAATCCCACAGCAAGGCCATCGAAGAGTACCGCGTCGGACTCTCGCCTGGAGGGGTGGCCGATCTCGTGGCCCTCGGGGCCCAGGTGGTGGTGGAACGTGGTGCAGGAGAAGGGGCCGGCTTTTCCGATGAGGAGTACCGCCGGGCCGGGGCCCAGATCGTGTACACCCCCGAGGAGGCGTATCGCCGGGCAGACGTGGTGGTCAAGGTACAACGCCCCCGTCCCGAGGAGCTGGACTATCTGCGCGAAGGCACCACCCTGATGGGGTTCCTGCACCTGGCCGTGGCCCCGCGGGAGGTGATGGAGAAGCTGCGGGCCCGAAGGATCACCGCCATCGGCTACGAGGTGATCCAGCGGCAGGATGGGACCCTGCCGGTGCTCAAGCCCATGAGCATGATTGCGGGGCGCATGTCGGCGCAGATCGCCGGGCGACTGCTGGAGAAACCCCGGCACCACGGCCGGGGCGTGCTCCTGGGCGGCATCCCCGGGCTGACACCCGCCGATGTGGTGATCGTAGGCGCCGGGGCCCTGGGGTTCCAGGCGGCCCGCACCTTTGTGGGGGTCGGCGCCCATGTGATCGTGATGGACAAAAACCCGGACCGGCTGGAACACGCCTGCGAGAGCCTGGCTGGCCGGGTGATCACCATGGTGTACAAGAAGCCCGCCCTGGAACGCCTGGTGAAGTTCGCCGATGTGCTGGTGCTGGCTGTGCTCTCGCCCGGCAAACGGGCGCCGATCCTGGTCACCGAAGAGATGGTCCGGTCGATGAAACCCGGATCCGTGATCCTGGACTTTTCGGTGGACCAGGGCGGAGCCGCGGAAACCACCCGGGTGACCCCCACCGAGGACCAGGTGTACCGGGTGCACGATGTGTTGCACTTTGCCGTGCCCAACGTGCCCTCCTGGGTGGCCCGAACCAGTACCCATGCCCTCACCAACGCCCTGCTGCCCTATCTTCGGAAGATCGTGGAGGAACGGAACGTGGACCGGGCCCTCCAGCACCATCGCGACCTGATGGCCGGCGTGTACCTTTACCAGGGCAAGATCGCCAAAGCCACCCTGTTGAGCGAAGGCCAGGCGCTGGAAGTGGATTTGCAGGAGCACCTGGGGGAGGCCTGAAACCATGGCGTGGATCGACGACTACAAGGCAAAGGTATGCACGGCCGACGAGGCCGTTCAGGTGATCCAGTCGGGCCAGCGGGTGTACATTTCGGGCAACGCCGCTACCCCGTTCCCCATCCTGGAGGCCCTGGCCCGCCGCAAGGACGAACTGGAAAACGTTGAGCTGGTCCATGTGCTGCTTCTGGGCGAAGACCCGCTGTCGCGCCCGGAGATGGAGGGCCATTTCCGCCACAACTCCCTGTTCGTGGGGCCGGCCGATCGGGAGGCCGTGAACTCCGGCCGGGCCGACTATGTGCCCATCCACCTGCACGAGATCCCGCGGATCCTGCGCGAGAAACTGCCTTTAGATGTGGCCATTGTGCACCTGTCGCCACCCGACGAACACGGCTTCATGAGCTTCGGCGTGGAGGTGATGGCCTCCAAGGTGACGGTGGAAACCGCCAAGACCATCATCGCCCTGGTGAACGACAAGATGCCCCGCACCCACGGCGATTCCTTCGTGCATGTGTCCCGGGTGCACAAGATCGTGGAGGTGTCCATGGACCTGCCGGAGTTCCGGCGGGGCACCTTCGGCGAGTTGGAAAAGAAGATCGCGGGTTACATCACCGATCTGATTGACGACGGCGCCACCCTCCAGCTGGGCATTGGCGCCATCCCCGACGCCGTGCTGGCTGGCCTGGAGGGCAAGCGCGACCTGGGCGTGCACACCGAGATGGCCTCCGACGGCGTGATGGAGGCCATCGAGAAGGGCATCATTACCGGCGCCCGCAAAACCCTGCACCCGGGCAAGGTGGTGTCCACCTTTATCCTGGGGTCGCGGCGGCTCTACGAGTTTGTGGACGACAACCCGGTGTTTGAACTCCACCCCGTGGACTACACGAACCATCCCTTCATCATTGCCCAGAACGACAACATGGTGTCCATCAACTCCGCCCTGGAGGTGGACCTGACAGGCCAGGTGTGTTCGGATTCCATTGGCGAGTACATTTACAGCGGCTTCGGGGGTCAGGTGGACTTTATTCGGGGTGCGGCCGAGAGCAAGGGCGGCAAACCCATCATCGCCCTGCCCTCTACGGCCAAGGGCGGCACCATCTCCCGGATCGTGCCCTACCTCAAGCGGGGCGCCGGTGTGGTCACCTCCCGGGCCGATGTCCACTATGTGGTCACCGAGTACGGGGTGGCCGACCTGCACGGCCGCAATCTCCGCGAACGCGCCCGGGCCCTCATCGAGATCGCCCATCCCAAGTTCCGTGAGGAGCTGGAACGCGCGGCGTACGAACGCAAACTGCTTCCCAAGATCTTTGCCGTCGGAAAGGAGTTGAGCAAGGATTAGCCGCCGAATCCTGCTGTTTCTGTGGCTTCTGGCCCTGTTGGGCCCTTCCTGTTCCCGGAAGACTCCGCCGGTGACGGCACCGCCCGTGGAGGCCTGGGTGGTGACCCGGGATACCTCCCTGCCCGCCGGGCGGTACGAGTTTGCCGGGCCGGTGGTGGTGCGGGGCGCCGTGCTGCGCCTGGAAGCCGGAGCCCATCTGGTGTTTCAGGGGCCCCATGCTTTGCTCGTGGAAACCGGCGGCAGCCTGCTGGCCCTGGGGGATTCCCTGCAGCCCGTGGTTCTGGAGGGCGACTCGTGGCAGGGGATACGGCTGAGCGCGGCCGAGGCCGGCTCGCACCTGTCCTTCTGTGAGATCCGGGGGACGGGCATGCCCGCTGCCCTGCTCGTGTATTCCACCGAAAAAACCACGGTAACCCATACCTGGATCCATGAAAACGCCGGGTTCGGCGTGTACCTGGACGCTGGGGCCCGGTTCCAGACGTTTCGGTTCAATCGCCTGGAGGACAACGGCTGGTACCCGGTGCTCTGCCAGGACCTGGAGGCCCTGCAGAACCTGGATTCCACCAATTGGCTGGGGAACGGGAGCCGGGCAGGGGTGTGGATCGACCGGTCGGTGCGGGTGCAGCGCCCGATCCTGCTACGGCCCGGGGCCCAGAACCCCGTGCACCTGGACGGCGACCTGGAACTCACGGATACGCTGGACCTGGCCGGGGGACACCTCCGGCTCCGGGGGCAGATCCGGGTGCTGGCCGGAGGCGTATTCCGGGCACGTCAGGTGTTGCTGACACCCCTGGGCACCTCCTGGCCCGGGGTGTGGGTGGACGGGGGGAGCCTGGACTGGCGCGACGTCACCCTCGAGGCCGCCGGAACCCCGGCATTCGCCGCCGTACGAGTACGGCCCGGCAGCGGCCCGGTGAAGTGGGTCGAGGGCACGGTGACATCGCCTCCGGGCACCGGCGTAGACCTGGGGGTGGTGCCGGATTCCGTGTGGGAGGTGACCGTGTCCGGGGCCGGTGCCGTTCCCGTCATTCTCCGCCATGCCCGTATTCTGGCCGCACCCCTGAAGTTTTCGCTGAATGACAATCCCTCGCCCTGGATCCGGGTGACCTCCGCCCAGGTCACCGCCTCCGACACCTGGCGCTCACCGGGCGCACCCGTGGTGTTCACCGGCAACCTGATCCTGGCTGCGGAGAACGGGACACCCACGATCCTGACCCTGTTGCCCGGTCTGGAACTCCGATTTTACGACTATGCCGGCCTGTGGGTGGGATCCAGCGGGCCGGCCGGCCTGGTGGCCCGCGGTGTACGGTTCACCGGTCGCGATCTCGCAAATCCCGCCTGGCGCAGTTTGCGGTTCGGGCCGGAAACCGTGGCTGGTACCCGCCTGGACTCCTGCATCCTGGAGTACGGGGGGGACGTGCGCACCCAGTCGGATTCCGGCATCGTGGTCATCACCGACACCCAGGTGCCGGTGCTGGAGGGTAACCTGATCCGCTACAGCCACACCTACGGGGTGTATCTGAGGGGCAGTGCCGACACCCCGGCCTACCGGCAGGAGATTCTGAGCCGGAACACCTTTGAGGACAACGCCCTGGGCGACCTGGGGCCTTCCCATGGAAAGCCGTGAAAGGGAAACGTCGGGAGTCTGCTGAAGCCTACGCTCTTCGGCTCCTGCGGATTCGGCCCCGCTCACGCCGGGAGCTGGCCCAGCGGCTCCGGCGCCGGGGGTACCCGGTCGAGGAGGTGCAGCGGGTGCTCGCCTCCCTGGAGGCGGCAGGCATGCTGGACGACCGGGAGTACCTGGAGGCCTTTATCCTGGGCCAGATCCGCAAGCTCTGGAGCCGCGAGCGCATCGAACGGGAACTGCAGTACCAGGGCTTTTCGCCTGAGGCCTACGGCGCCCTGCTGGAGGCCCTGTACGATGAGGATGCGGTGTTTCAGCGGCTCCTGGAGCGGGCTCGCCGCATGGCCCGTGAGGCTCCCCACGAAGAAGCCTTAAGGCGCCGCCTCTGGGCCTTCCTGGCCCGCCGGGGCCATCCTCCAGAAACCTTTTATCGGCTGTTGCAGGCCCTGGAGGCTGCGTAGTCGCCTTGTCGGGCCTTGGGTTCTCCCTTAAGATAGCCCGCATGCAGCATCTGGATGACAAAACCCTGAAGCGGCTTCGCCGGAGGCTCCTGGAGGAGAAGCAGCGGATCCTCCGGATGCTGAAGGAAACCCTCCAGGAGGAGGAGCGGTGGGGCGACATGACCCAGGAGCCCATGGATCTGGAAGACTGGGCACACTTCTCCTACAGCGAGGAGATGCTGGCTCGGCTCAGTACCCGGGAACTGGACCTTCTGCGGGCCATTGACCGGGCGCTCCAGCGGATGGACAACGGCTCCTATGGCATCTGCGAGAGTTGCGGCAAACCCATTGATCCGGAGCGGCTGGAGCTCATTCCCTGGACCAACGTGTGTTCGGAATGCGCCCGCAAGTTCTCTTCATAGCCCTCCTGGGGTATCTCGTCGGCTCCATTCCCTTTTCGTACCTCATTGCCCGGTGGGTGCGGGGCATTGACCTGCGCCGGGTGGGCTCCGGCAACGTGGGGGCTTCCAATGTGGCCCGCGAGGTGGGCCTGATCTACGGCCTTGTCGCGGGCATCCTGGACTTCGGCAAATCCGCCGCCTTTGCCCTGCTGCTCCGGGCCCTGGGGTATCCCATCCAGGTGCAGATGCTGGGCGGCCTGGCCGCCGTGGCCGGCCACAACTGGACCATGTTCCTGCGGTTTTCCGGGGGGCGGGGCATCGCCGCTACCCTGGGCCTGTATCTCGTGCTCATCCCCCGGTTGCTGGTACCGGGCCTGCTCATCGTGGCCTTCTTTGCGCTGGTGCTCCGGGAAACGGCCCTCGGGATCCTGGTGATGCTCTTGAGCCTGGCCGTGGCAACCCTGGTGCCGGCCTTGAACCCCTATGGCTCCTGGGCGACGGTGCTCACCTGGACCGCGCTGGCGATGGCCGTGATTCGGCGGATCCAGTTCGTTGCCGAAGACCGGCGACAGGGCCGTCCCCTGGCCCGGGCCCTCTGGAACCGGCTGCTGTACGACGCCGGCGAAAAGAAGAAACTGCCACCCGTGCCGTGAATACTGCCCGCCGGTACGAAAAGATCCGGGCCGTCGGCCTGTGGATGATCCTGCTGAACACAGCGCTGGCCCTGGTGAAGTTTTACTTCGGCTGGCGGTTCCAATCCGTGGCCCTGGAGGCCGATGCCTTCCACACCCTGTCCGATGCCCTCACCACGGCCCTGGTGCTGGTGGGTGCCCACATTGCCCGGAAACCGGCCGATCGGGAACACCCCTTCGGCCACGGTCGCGCCGAGTTCCTGTCGGGCTTTGCCCTGGCGGTCATCCTCGGAATGGTGGCCCTGGAGATCATGGTCCGCTCCGTGGGCCGGGTGCTGCAGCCCACCTCGCCCGGGGTTTCCGGCTGGGTGGCCCTGGTGATCGTGGCCACCGGCCTGGTGAAACAGGGCATGGCCTGGGTTTCTCAGCGGTACGGCGAAGTCC
Organism: Caldifarciminota bacterium; assembly: GCA_015489295.1. The sequence continues at coordinate 9,466 of WGAB01000161.1, read as the reverse complement.
TGGAGGCGCCGGGGCTCAAGAGTGACGCTTACCACCACTTTACCGATGCCCTAACCTCCTATGCCGTGGCCCTGGGGCTCCTGCTCCAGCCCCGGGTGCCCTGGGTGGACGGCATCCTGGGCCTGGCCGTGGCCGGGTTCATCCTGTTCCTGGCGTACCGGCTGATCCGGGACATCGGCTCCTCGCTTCTGGGTACCGGCCCCTCAGCACACCTGGAATCCCTGATCCGCGAGGAGGTTGCCCGGATCCCGGGGCTTCGTAACCCCCACAGCATCCGGGTCCACGGCTACGGCAACTACTCCGAGATTACGCTCCATGTGGAGGTGGAGCCCTCCATGCCCCTGTCCGAGGCCCACGCCCTGGCCACCCGGCTGGAGCGGGCGATCGCGAAAAAGATTGAGGGGAAGGTGACGGTCCACGTGGAACCGGCCTTCCCCTCAAGTTCTGCCGATTGAGGGCCTACCCCTGAAACTTACTTCTGGAAGTAGGCGCGGTTCTTCTCAATGTAGTCTTTCCACTCCTCCGGAACCGCGTCTTCGGGGAAGATGGCCTGGACCGGGCACACGCTCTCGCAGGCGCCGCAGTCGATGCACTCGTCCGGGTTGATGTAGAGCTGGGGCTCCTTGTCGAAGTCGGGTTCGCCTTCCTTCGGATGGATGCAGTCCACAGGACACACTTCCACGCAGGCCTGGTCCTTCACCCCGACACAGGGTTCGGTAATCACGTAGGCCATGATCGTTCCTCCTGTTTGCTTGCCTAATTATTTACAGGTGCTTGCGGCCAGGGGCAAGAACCCTACGGGTAGATGCCCCGGATCTGGGTGGCCCGGGCTACCCGGTCGATGGCCAGGATGTACGCAGCAATCCGCGGGTTTACCTTGAGGCTGTCCACCTTTTCCATCACGCTGTAATAAGCCTGCTGCATGATGCGCTCCAGCTGCCGCCGGATCTCGTCCTCCTCCCAGAAGAAGGAGTAGATGTCCTGCACCCACTCGAAGTAGGACACGGTCACGCCGCCAGCGTTGGCCAGGATGTCGGGCAGAATCAGCACGCCCTTGTCCCAGAGGATCTTGTCGGCCTCCGGTGTGGTGGGGCCGTTGGCAAGCTCCAGGATGATCTTGGTCTGGATTCGATCGGCGTTCTCGTCGGTAATCTGGTTCTCCAGGGCCGCTGGCACCAGGATGTCGTTGGGGATTTCCAGGAGTTCCTTGTTGCTCACCCGGTCGGCGTCCTTGTAGTTGATCACCGAGCCGGTTTCCCGCTTCACCTTGATGACCTCGTCAATGTTCAGGCCCTTGGGGTTGTAGATGCCGCCCTTGGAGTCGGACACGGCGATCACCGTCGCCCCATCCTCCACCATGAACTGGGCCGAGTACATGCCGGCGTTGCCGAAGCCCTGGATCACCACCTTGGCGCCCGGCAGCTGCAGGCCCACGCGTTTGACGGCCTCCCGCACCACATACTGGCCGCCCAGGGAGGTGGCCACGTTCCGGCCCTTGGACCCCCCGATCTCCAGCGGCTTACCGGTGACCACACCGGGCACCGAGTAGCCCTTGTGCATGGAGATGGTGTCCATGATCCAGGCCATTACCTGGGGGTTGGTGTTCACATCCGGGGCCGGAATATCCCTTTCCGGACCGATCAGGATGGAAATCTCGGTGGCGAACCGGCGGGTGAGGCGTTCCAGTTCGGCCTGGGACATCTCCTTGGGGTTGCAGCGGACGCCTCCCTTGGCACCGCCGTAAGGGATGTTCACCACCGCCGTTTTCCAGGTCATCCACATGGCCAGGGCCTTCACCTCGTCCAGGGTGACGTCCGGTGAGTACCGGATGCCCCCCTTGGAAGGACCCCGGGCCTGGTTGTGCTGCACCCGGTGGCCGGTGAACACCTTGATGGAGCCGTCGTCCATCTTGACCGGGAAGTGGACCGTGAGTTCCCGCTTGGGTTCCCGCAGCACCTCCCGAAGGTTGGGGTCCAGCCCCATGACCTCGGCCGCCTCGTCAAACTGTTTCTGGGCGACCTTCCAGGGATTCAGCTCCGACATACCCAAACCTCCTTTTGTGGTTTAGAGGGTGAGGAAACTTGCAAAATTCCAGCCAAAGGACTGGAACGGCGCTTTCCTGGATCCCGGAAGGATTTGGCTCGTCGATGGGCGTCCTGTGCCGAAGTGGAATTCCCCGAAGTGTGCCGATTTGAAACACAGGGACGCTGGTCCACCCTACACCTCCAGGTCCACAGCCTCGATCACCAGGTCACGGCCCTGGAGCAGGGTGCCGCCCCAGGTGCCGCACCGGGGGCATACAAAGGGCAGATCTTCGGGCTCGTATTCCAGCCCGCAGGCCTCGCAGCGGACCCGCGCGGGCTCGAGATGCAGGTCCAGCCGGGCCTCCTCGGCCGGCGTACCCTGCTTCAGAATCTCGAAGGCGCTTTCTAACAGTTCGGGAACGGCAGTGGAGAACCGGCCCACCCGCAGCTGGATCCGCAGGATCCTTCGGGCCCCCTCTCGCCGCGCGAGATCCTGCACCTGCTCCAGGAGCGCCTGGATCAGCGAGGCCTCATGCATCGGAAAACAGCGAGCGGTAGGTGTGTTCCAGATAGGCCAGGAGGTCCTCCAGGCCCTCGCCCGTCATCACGGAGGTGCGGAAAATCCGGAGCCGGGGGTTCAGGGAACGGGCGTAGGCTTCGGCCTGGTCCACATCAAAGGGCACATGGGGCACGAGGTCCATTTTCGTGATCACCAGCACATGGCTCGTGAGAAACGCCTCGGGGTACTTCAGGGGCTTGTCGTCGCCTTCGGGGGTGGACAGGAGCACCCAGCGCTGCTGTTCTCCCAGGTCAAAGCCAGCCGGGCACACCAGGTTGCCCACGTTTTCGATGAAGAGGTAGCGGGGAGTACCGTGGAGTTCCTCCAGGGCCTTGAGCACCATCCGGGCTTCCAGGTGACAGGTGCCGCCGGTGACGATCTGAACGGCCTGGATGCCGTGCCGTTCCAGCCGTTCAGCGTCGCGCCGGGTTTGTACATCGCCCACGATCACCGCCATCTGGGGGCCGAGGTTTTGGGCAAAGGCCTCCAGGAGCGCGGTTTTTCCGGCCCCCGGGGAGGAAAGCAGGTTGGTGACCAGGATCCGGCGGTGCCGCAGGTCCTCGCGCACTTTCTGGGCCAGAAGGTCGTTGGACTTCAGGATGCCCTCTTCTAAAACGACGCGTTTTTGAGCCATGTTTCCAGCACCTCCCGGGCCCGGTGCAGCAGCCGGGGCAGGGTTTGGGCTACTTCGGGGCTCAAAGGGGCCCCGAGGGTCTGCAGGTCCCGGGCCACCACCGCCAGCACCCGGCCCTCCCGGGGCATGGCCAGGCCCAGGGCTTTTCCGGTGGCCAACACCTCGGCCAGTCCCATGGCGTGCAAGGACATTGCCGTTGCCGAGGCGGGCAAGTCTTCCAGGGAATATTCCAGCAGGGTGCCGGCGGGCCGGTGCGAGTCCTGCAGCACATCGATCACCAGGAGGTACCGGAACCCCGTGATGTGATCCAGGAGCCGCAGGCCCGCTTCGGCGGTGCTCTCGTACCGGATGGCGGGATGGGGCAGGGTTTGGGCCAGACGACGCACTGCCATCGGGCCCAGGGCGTCATCGCCCACCAGGTCGTTGCCCAGGCCCAGCACCAGGATGGTGGCACTCAAGGTGGGGGTTCCTTACAGGTAGCCGAGGCCGCGCAGATGCTCCTCCAACTCCTCGGTGTATTCTCCCTGGTCGGTGTCATAGGTATACCCTTCGTCGTGGGTATCCACATAGGAGATGGCCTCAGCCACCGGGTCGGCCAGTACCTGGGTTAGGGGTTTGCCGTCCATGTCCCGGCCGATGGGGATGCCGAAGAGGGCCAGCACGGTGGGCGTGATGTCCAGCACCGAGGCGCCCTGGATCTCCACACCCTTTTTGAAACCCGGGCCAGCCACCACGATGATGCCCTCGGGATGGTGCTCCCCGGAGATCCGGGTGTCGGACTCGCTCAGGAGTTTGCCCAGGGGCACCGGCTTCCCTTCGATTTCCACGCTTTCGGAGAGGTCGATGTGCGGCGAAGCTTCGCGGTTGTTTACGGTGACCAGCACGTAGCCCACCTTGTCGCGCTTGGTGATGAACAGGGGAACACCGTGAACCTGGATCCGGCGGAGGCGTTCCATCAGCTGGTCTTCAAAAGCCCGATCATCGTCCAGACTCCGGATATAGGTCCGATCGGAAATCACCACGTAGCGAACACGATCGGCCACCCCCAGGGTTTGGAGCAGGGCCTCGCTTTTGACCACATAGGTTTTGGTGTCTTCCATCTGGGGCACCGGCTGAAACCCGTGGTCGGAAAGTACAATGACGTTGGTGTCGGGTCCCACTGTCCGAAGGATTTGGCCGAGGGCTCGGTCGGAGGCCTCATACACGGTTTCCAGCACGTGGCCGTACTTCTGAACCTCTTCCGGCGTCACCTCGGGGAAGAGGTTGGGCTCGTAGAATTTCCAGTACAGATGAGCGCAGGCATCGGTCACATTGGAGTAAAAGAACAGATAGTCGGGGCGATACTTTTTTACGAGGTGAGTAAAGAGATCAGCCTGAAACCGTAGTTTCAGGAGCCGCTTCCGGTAATAGGTGTCCAGATAGCCGTAACGGCGCAGTTTCTCTTCGGCCATGTAGCGGGCGGCGGCCCACAGGCTGGACCACCGGAATCCATTTCGAAGTCCCTTGGCCACGTGTCCCAGGTATTTGGCAAGGGAACGGGCACCGGCGGCCTCGGCCACAGCCATTTCTCGGATGAACTGGTATTCCGGTGGATAGGTTTCCGGCCCCCGGGCGAAGACATCCGGAATCATGAAGTGCCGGATGGGCCGGGGCGGCCAGGTGACCATGTGGCCGAAGATGCCCACGGTTTTCCCGTACTTTTCCAAGATGTCCCAAATGCGACGGGTTTTCACCGCATCGCTGGGAATCACGAAGTCTTTGACCCCGTGCTTCTCGGGCACCTTACCCGAGGAGATGGAGGTCCAGAGCATCGGAGAGATCATGGGCTCCAGGGAGTGGAGCACCCCGGAGGACCCCCGTTCCATGAGCGAACGGAGGTTTTTCATCTTGCCCTTTTCCATCATGGGACGGATCACCCGCCAGGTGGCCCCGTCCATGCCGTACACAAGAACCTTCATCGTCAAAAGCCTCCTCGCGAGAAGCCTTCCAAAAGTGGCATAAGTCTATGCTCGCCCCTTCCCCCTGTCAAGCAAGATCGGCAAATTGCACCCTCTTCCGGGCTCCCTTATAGTTTAGGCGTGGCTGCCCATTCCCGAAGCAACAGGAAAAGAAGGAAAGACGAAAAGAAAAGTGCCGATAGAGGCATAGAGAAACGGCAAGATCTTCCCGTGCGATTCCTGTGGGTTGTGCTGGCTCTTCTCGGCCTCACCCTGGTGCTGTACCATCGGGTCCTCTCTCCCCAGTGGATGATCGCGGCCACCGACCAGCTCACGGCCGGCATGTTCTTCCGCGAGTTCCAGGCCCGGGTGCTTCGCCATCTCCATACCTTTCCCCTGTGGAACCCCTACATCTTCTCCGGGATTCCCTTCATCGATGCCCTCCACGGCGATATGTTCTACCTCACCGCCCTGTTCCGCCTGATTTTTCCCACCCACGTGGTGCTCAACTACACCTTCATCCTGCACACCTTCCTGGCCGGGATTTCGGCCTACGTGCTTTTCCATGGCCTTTTGCGCCACCGGGTGCTGGCCCTGCTGTTGGCCCTGGCCTACATGTACTCGGCTACCCTGGTTTCCCTGGCCTATCCTGGGCACGATGGCAAAGCCGTGGTCATCGCCTTTTTCCCCCTCCTGTTTTACCTCACCTATGAAGGGCTTCGGAGGAACCGGCGGCAACTCTTCTTCCTGAACGCCCTGCTCCTGGGGTACCTTACCCTCAGCGTCCACATCCAGATGATGTACTACACCTATCTGGTGCTGGGCCTGCTCTGGCTGTTTGAGGCCGTCGGACGCTACCGGGAAACCGGGTGGAAACCGGCTCTGCAGATCTCCGCCTATTTCTGGCTGATGGTGGTGCTGGCCGTGGGCCTGGCCTCCCTGAAGTACGTGCCGGCCTTCGAATACCTTTCCCGGTACTCCCCCCGCAGCGGGGCCGGGCGCGGCTACGCCTTTGCCACCTCCTGGGCCCTGCCCTGGGAAGATTTCCTGAGCACCTTTTTGCCTCGATTCTCAGGCTTTCTGGATCACTACTGGGGGTCCAACCCCTTCAAAATCAACTCGGAGTACGCCGGGTTTCTGGCCTGGTTGCCCGCCCTGTACGCCCTGGCCTTCGCCCGAAGAACCCGCTTCTTCGCCTTCCTGCTCACCCTCTTTGGCGTGTTCTTCTTCATCGTGCTCGGGGGCCACACCCCGGTGTTCAAACTCTTTTACGCTCTGCTACCCCAGTTCAAAAAGTTCCGGGCCCACAGCATGGCCTTCTTTGTGCTGAACCTGGACCTGCTGCTCCTCGGTGCCCTGGCCTTCCAGGGACTCCAGGAAAAACGGGATCACCCCCGCACCTGGCGCACCTTCTGGTATCTCACCGCTGGTTGGATCGCCCTGTATCTCCTGACGGCTGCCCTGTACCAGCCCCTGGCCCATCTGTTCCTGCAGGATCCCCGCAAGGCTCAGGTGCTCGTTGCCAACGCGGCCGTGTATCAGAAGTTCGCCCTCTGGACCGCGATCCTGGCCCTGGTTTTTGCCTTCTCCCTGCGTGCCTTCCTCCAGAAAAAACTGGATGCCCTGCCTTTCCTGGGCATCGCCGGGCTCCTGGTGCTCCTGGATCTCTGGCCCCACGATCTGCCCTTCATCCAGCGGGTGCCCGCCCCCGATCGGTACTACGCTCCCGACGCGGTGGTCCAAACCCTGAAGGAGGACCCCGGGGTGTACCGGGTGTTTCCCGTGTTTTACAAGGTCGACAACAACTACCTGATGTGGCACGAGATCGAGTCCATCGGCGGGCACCACGGCAACCAGTTTCGCCGGTACCAGGAACTCATCGGCGCCGAAAACACCATCATGTTCCGTCCGCAGAGTGTGCTGGACCTTTACCGTTACCCCCACATCGTGGATTTTCTGGATGTCCGCTACGTGGTCACCCAGCCCCTGCCCGAAGACCTAAGCCCCTATGATCCGCAAACCCGGGCGTTTTTGCAGTTGATCCTGAACTTCCTCCACCGCGAGGGCATGGAAGAGGTGTACCGGGACCGGCAGGTGGTCATCTACCGGAACCACAACAACCTGGGACGCTTCTTCGCCGTGGATCGCTATGAAGTCCTCCCCGCGAAGGAAGTGCTGGCCCGCATCAAATCGGCCAACTTTGACCCGGCCCGGGTGGCATTGCTGGAGGAAGATCCGGGCCGAACCCTGCCCCAGGATACCCTGCCTCTGCAGTTTTCCTATGAAATTCAGGAATACACTCCCAACCGGGTGGTGGCTCGGGTAACCCTTTCCCGGCCCGCTCTGGTGATCTATTCCGGAAACGCCTACCCTTACTACGAAGCCCGGGTGGATGGCCGCCCGGTTCGCGTGTGGACCACCGACTACGTCCTGCGCGGGGTGTTCGTGGAGGCCGGTACCCATACCCTGGAGTTCGAGTACCACCACCGTTTCTGGAAACGCGGCGGCGCCCTTTCGCTGCTGAGCCTTGTGCTGATGGTGCTCCTGGCGGCCTGGCCTCCTCGCAAAGCCCGGTAAGCCATGAAACGCCTGCTGGTGACCGGTGCAGCCGGCTTCATCGGTTCCCACGTGGCCGAACGGTTGTACCACAGGGGCTATTCCCTGGTTCTTTTGGATGCCCTGAACTACGCTGGCCATGTGGCTAACCTGAAAAACCTTGGCTCTTTGCGGGTCGTGGTTCCCCGTTTTGGCGACGACCTGGTGTGGCTTCACCCAGAGGGCCGCCGCGAATCCCTGCTCATCCCCCTTAACCCTGAAAAATTGCCCCCCGCGTCCGAGGAGGTCCGGAATGAGTCCGAACTGCAGGCGGCCCTGACCTCTTCGGACCCCGTGCTGGTGGTGGCCAACCTGTTGAACCGGACGGTGGTCCAAACGCTGGTCCGCCAGGTCGATGCGGTGGTGCACCTGGCCGCCGAAACCCATGTGGATCGCTCGCTGGTGCACCCCCACCGGTTTCTGGCTTCGGACGTGTGGGGCACGTACCTCCTGCTGGAGGCGGCCCGCGCCCATCCGGTTCAACGCTTTTTGTATGTGTCCACCGATGAGGTCTACGGCGAGGTGCCCACGGGCCAGGCCGCCGAGGACTGGCCCCTCCGGCCCTCCAGTCCGTATGCGGCAGCCAAGGCGGCCGCCGACCGCCTGGCCTTTGCCTATTTCCGGGCCTACGGCGTACCTGTAGTCATCGCCCGTCCCAGCAACGCCTTCGGCCCTCGCCAGTATCCCGAAAAGCTGATTCCGGTGATGACCCTCCTGGCCCTGGCCGACCGGCCCCTGCCCCTTTACGGCGACGGCCAGCAACGGCGGAATTGGATCTATGTGGCCGACCTGGCCGACGCCCTGATCCTGCTGCTGGAACAGGGCACCCCGGGCACCGAGTACAACGTGCCCGGCACCACCGAGATCGCCAATCTGGACCTGGTACGCCTCCTGCTGGATCTGTTGGGAAAACCCCATAGCCTGATCCGTTTTGTAAAGGACCGACCGGGCCATGACCGACGGTACGCCCTCTCCGGGGAACGACTGCAGCAACTCGGCTTTGTCCCGCGCCATGCCTTTCCGGATGCCCTTCGCGAAACCGTACGGTGGTACCGGGAGAACCAGGCCTGGCTCCAGGAGGTCCTTCGGCAGGACCCCTTCCTGCGGGCCTGGTACCGCGAGCGGGGCCTGGAATGGTGAAAACCGGGCTTCGGGTTGACCAGTTCCTCAAGTACGTGTGCCTTTTTAAGTCACGGAATGCAGCCCAGCAGGCATGCAAAAAGGGATACATCCGGGTGAACGGAAAACCGGCACGACCGGCCGACCGAGTGGTGCCGGGTGATCTTGTGGAAATCGACTTGCCGACCCGTTACCTTGCTCTCCGGGTCCTGGGGGTTCCGGCCCGACAGGTGCCCTGCCGGCAAGCGGGAACGTACTACGAGGTAACCGCCTCGCGGACCCGCGAGCAGGTGGTAAGCGATCTCCTCGACGAACTTCTCCAGGAGATGGGCGGAGAAATGCCCCTGGATTGAAGCCGTCGGGGGCTTCCGTAGGGGAACATCGGCAATCCGACGGGCAGCTTCTTGCCCTGACTGCGCCGTCGACGGGGTCCGCGAAACGGCCGAAAGTGGGACAAGGCGGGCCACCAAAACCTGCGTCGACGCACCCCAGTTTTACCTTTGATAGGCCGCCCTACTTCCTCCAGAGTGGGCCTTCCAGATAAACAGGCCGCTCATCAAAATCAGAAAGACCAGGCTCGCCTGATAAGGCAGCGCGG
>WGAB01000160.1 GCA_015489295.1 Caldifarciminota bacterium | reverse complement strand
GTACTTCGGGATCTACGGGGATACCGGCTGGCTCACCGACCCCTGGGACCTCTCGGAAAGCCCGGATCCCGCCCTGTCTCCGGCCGTCACCCTGCACGGCGACACCCTGGTCCGCGTCTACTGGCTTTCTCCCGCGGCCGGCATCCTGCGGCGCACCTCCACGGACGGCGGCCACACCTTCGGCCCGGCCGATACCCTGTTCGCGTTCCCTGAGCCCATCCCCTTCCCCGATCCCCTCCGGGTGTTTGCGGCTCCGGACCGGGATCTCGTGGCCTTCGTGGACCCCAACGGCGAGGTGCAGGTGCTGGACTGCCCCACCGAGGGCGCGGTAACCCCCTGGCTCGTGGGCCCGGGGCGGGAGCCCGATGTGGCCCTGGATACCTTAACCGGCCAGATTCTCGTGGCCTTCCAAGTGGACACCTTCCTGTGGGCGGGAACCCTTTCGGCCGAGCAGTTCAATCTCAAAACCAGGGCCGTGCGGCCCTTCGCCCGGTACCCCCGGCTGTACTACCGGAGCGGCTGGGGCTGGCGCGTGGCCTTGGCCTCCGGCGGCTACCTCGTGGACTTTCCGATGCCGGACCCCTCGGCCGGTCCGCCCGACACCCTGAGCGGCTACGGCGCCGACCGCGCCGAGCCCGCCTTCGGCTTCCTGCTGTACCGCCGCCGGGGCGATGGCGATGTGACCCCGGAGGGCATGGTGCCAGGCTACAACGGCGGAGCCAATTACCACGGCACCAAGGTGCTCTCGGTGCTGGCTGGCTATGATGCCAGCAACGACATGGTGGGGGCGGCCCTGGGCGCCTCCTTCGTGCTGGTGAACACCGAAATCGCCGCCATCCACGGCCAGTTCTTCGAGAATGTGCTGGAAGAGGACTTCTGGGTGGAGGGCCTGGAGTTCGCCGCCACCCACGGCGCCCGCATCATCAACAGCTCCTTGGGCTACCGCGACTGGTACACCGATCCCGACCTGGATGGCGAAACCCCGGTGAGCTCCCGGGCGGCCTCGCAGGCCCTGGAGCACAATGTGCTGGTGGTGACCGCCGTGGGGAACCAGGTGCCCGACCAGGGGCACTTCACGGATCCCATCACGGGCGACACCTCTCTGGTGGCCCCGGCCGATGCCCGGGGCGTGATCTCGGTGGGGGCCTACGAGCGGGACTCCGTTACCGGAGACCTCCTGCCCCTGTCGCTCTTTGGCCCCACGGCCGACGGCCGCATCAAACCCGAGGTGGTGGCGCCCTACTTCGTGCGTTGCGGCGGCCTGTACACGCCCCAGGGCGACACGCTGCCCTTCTATTACTTCACCTGCGGCGGCACCTCCTTTGGCACGGCCCTCGTGTCCGGCGCCCTGGCCTGCATCTGGGAGGCCCATCCCTCCTGGTCCGCGGCCCGGCTCCGCGAGGCGGTCCTGGGCACCGCCCGCCCGGTGACCGATATTCCGGGGTATCCCGAGGCGCCGGATTCCAACAACATCACCGGCTACGGGCTGCTGGACGCCTATGCGGCCCTGCACTTGGAACCGCCGGAAACCCCGGCCGCCCGCGGCGATGCGCTGCTGCCGCCCTACCCAAACCCGGTGAACTTCGCCCGGGGCGAGGTGCTGCACCTGCCCTATGTGCTGGTCCACAACACCTACCGCCGGATCCAGGTGTTCTCCCTTTCGGGCAAACTCGTGTTTGATTCGGGCATGGCCGACCAGAGCATCGGGCGGTACCATACCGGGTCCGGCGCCAACCCGGATGTGGTCTGGGACGGCCGCGATCGCTCGGGCAACCCTGTGCCACCGGGCGTGTACCTGGTGGTGCTCAAAACCGGCTTCAACACCTCCACCCGCAAGGTGGCGGTGATCCACTGAGTTAACGTTGCTCTAAACCTGAGCGCTGTTCGACACCGGAACCCATGGGACGGAAACTCACGCTGTGGAGCGGCATCGGCGTCATCGTAGGGTTCCTCTACGGGGCTCTCCTGCCCCAATGGGTGGCACCGGCCGACTTCGTCGGCGACCTGTTCCTGGCCCTCCTCAAGATG
>WGAB01000159.1 GCA_015489295.1 Caldifarciminota bacterium | reverse complement strand
GGGTATCGCTCAGGGAATCGTCCTCATCGGCCCACAGGTGGTAGGCCACATAGAGCAGGGTGTCCCGCTCTCCGGGGCTCAGGGGGGCCAGGGCCTCGGCCACCCGTTGCCGGGCCTCCTGCACCGCCAGGGCCAGGGTTTCCAGGGCCTGGTGCAGGCTTTTGACCTCCGGAGGGCCGGGGGCGGTGGGGGCTTTGGGGGCGCCGAAGGCCGGGATCGGCCGGGCCATGAAGGCCAGGAGCGCGGATACATCATCGGCGTGTTCCTCCACGAAGGCCCGGGAGCGGGCCAGCACGCGGGGCGCCTTCAGGGGATGGCCCAGCAGGCTGTCCACCAGGGGCAGCCGGAAGGAATCCGGCTCGGGCCACCGCTTTTCAAAGTCCAGGGCGGTGGTATCCAGGGCCACATAGGAGAGGGCCTGTTGCAGGGCCGCCAGGGGCAGCGAGTCCGGCACCGCCGGCGGGCGGGCCAGGCTCAGGGCGAGGAGCAAACCCGTCATGGCTGCAGGGTTTGCAGAAACCGCTCAAAGATGCGGAACAGCTGGGCGAGCGACGGCAGGTCCACCCATTCGTCCGGGCCGTGGATGCCGCCGCCCACGGGGTACAGGATGATGCAGGGGATGCCCTTTTCGGCCAGGAACCGGCCGTCGGTGGCGCCGTGCTCCTTGCCGAAGGCCACGGTGCGGCCCAGCACCTCCTCGGCCACGCGGTGGAACCGCTGGAGGTGGGGGTTGTCGGGCGAGGTGTAAAAGGGCTCGCCGGTGGACAGCGGCCGCCATTCCACGCCCTTCACCTGGGCCACGGCCTCCTCAATCTCCCGGATCAGGTCCTGGGTGGTTTTGGGGGCGGGAAACCGGAAATCCAGTTTCATCTCGGCGGTGTCGGGCACGCGGTTGGGGGCGTCGCCGCCGTGCAGGCTCCCCAGGGTGAGGGTTTCGTGCCAGTGTTCGGGATCGCCGCAGGGCTCCTGGGGCCGGCGGCTCCGGAAGGTTTCGTACAGGCGCACGAGTTTGTCCAGGGCGTTGTCGCCCTGCCAGGGCATGGAGCCGTGGGTGGCCTTGCCGTGGGCGGTGAACACGGCATGCACCACGCCCTTGCCCTCGGTGATGATGGTGAAATCCTCGCCGCCGTCGGGGATCACGCCGAAGCGGGCGCGCCAGCCTTCCTGATTCACGAGATACCCCACGCCGTTTTCGCCGCCCACCTCCTCGTCGGTGGTGAGCATGAGGGCCACCGGTGGCCGGGGAGACCAGGCGGCCAGGGTTTCAAACAGGGCGAGCAGCACGGCGTCGGGCCCCTTCATGTCCAGGGCGCCGCGGCCCCACAGCCGGGAGCCCTCTATGCGGGGCTCAAACTGGTGGTCCTCAGCGGGCACCACATCCAGATGGCCCACGAAGAGCACCTCCGGGGTTTTGGAGCCGCTGAGGTCGAACACCACCGAAGGTTTGCCGTTGCTCTCATAGCGGTGGGCAGGCAGGTCCTGGAGCACTTGCACGGCGTAGTCCACCGCCCGGTACAGTTCTTCGGGCCGGTCGGCGGTGGACCGGATCCGCACCAGATTCATCAGGTGCTCGGTGATGCGTTGCTGAATCCCTTCGGTCATGGCCCTTCTCCTTGGTTCAGCGCCAGGGCCCATTCCCAGGTTCGCCGGAGGCCTTCCTCCAGGGGCACCCGGGGTTCCCAGTTCAGCAGGGTGCGGGCCCGGCGGATGTCGGGTTGCCGCCGCCGGGGGTCCTGGGGCGGCAGGGGTTGGAACTCAATGCCCACCTGTCGGCCGGTGACCCGCTGGATGATCTCCGCCAGTTCCAGGATGGTGATCTCGCGGGGATTGCCCAGGTTGATGACCCGCCAGCGGGGCCGGTCTAAGGTGGCGTAGCGGAACAGGCCCTCCACCAGGTCGCTGACATAGCAGAAACTGCGGGTTTGCCGGCCGTCGCCGTAGACCGTGAGCGGGCGGTGCTCCAGGAGGCTTCGCAGGAAATTGGGCACCACCCGGCCGTCGTCCAGCCGCATGCGGGGGCCGTAGGTGTTGAAGATGCGCACGATGCGCACATCCAGGCCGAAGTTGCGGTGATAGGCCATGGTGGCGGCTTCGCCGAAGCGCTTGCCCTCGTCGTAGGGGCCGCGGGGCCCCAGGGGATCCACATTGCCCCGGTACTCCTCGGTTTGCGGGTGCACCTCGGGGTCGCCGTAGACCTCGGAGGTGGAGGCGAACAGGAACCGGGCGCCGCTCTTTCTGGCGATCTCCAGGAGGTTCAAGGTGCCCTGGGAGTTGGCCTGCAGGATCTCCACGGCGCGGGGGCCGAAGTCCACGGGGCTGGCCGGCGAAGCCAGGTGCAGCACATGGCGGTAAGAGAGGGTGGGGGGCTCAAAGGCCTCGGCCGGCACCTCAAACAGGCGCACGGCCCCGGAGGCGAGGTGGGCCTGCAGGTTTTCGCGGTGGCCGGTGATCAGGTTGTCCACCACATCCACGGCGTAGCCCGCCGCCACGAAGCGGTCCACCAGGTGGGAGCCCACGAAGCCGGCTCCGCCGGAAATCAGAACCCTTGGGGAATCCATCGGCCCTTGCCCATGGGGTAGTAGATGAAGCCGCGGCGCTTCATCTCCTCGGGGTCAAACACATTGCGGCCGTCCACGAGGATGGGGTGACGCAGCAGCGTTTTGATCCGGTCCAGGTCCATGTTCCGGTACTCCTGCCACTCGGTCACCAAGGCGATGGCGTCGGCGCCGGCCACGGCCTCCTCCACGGAGCCGGCGTAGCGGAGGGCCGGCCCGGGCGGAAAGAGTTTTTGCACATGGGGCATGGCCACGGGATCGTGGAGCCGGAGCCGGGCCCCGGCCTCCAGGAGCCGGGGGATGAGTTTGAGGCTGGGGGCCTCGCGGATGTCGTCGGTGTCGGGCTTAAAGGAAAGGCCCAGGAGGGCGATCTCCCGGTCCCGGAGGTCGCCGCCCAGCACCTGCCGCAGGTGGTCCAGGAACACGGCGATGCGGTTCTCGTTGATGCGGATCACGGCCTCCACCAGGCCGAAGTCCAGGCCGTACCGGCGGCCGGTGTGCAGGAACGCTTTGAGGTCCTTGGGGAAACAGGAGCCGCCGAAGCCGATGCCGGCCCGCAGGAAGTACGGGCTGATGCGTTTATCCAGGCCGATGCCCTCGGCTACACGGTCTACATCCGCCCCGGTCTTCTCGCACAGGTCGGCCACCATGTTGATGAAGGAGATCTTGGTGGCCAGGAAGGTGTTGGCGGCGTACTTGATGATTTCGGCGGTCTCAATGTCGGTGACCACCAGGGGCGCGTCAATCTTTTGGTACAGACCGCGCAGGATCCGCTCGGCCCGGGGGCTCCGCACGCCGATCACGATGCGGTCGGGATGGAAAAAGTCGTGCACCGCGGCCCCCTCCCGCAGGAACTCCGGGTTGGAGGCCAGTTCAATGTGGTTGTGGTTGACCCTCTGGAGGCGTTCCTCAATGTGGCGGGCGGTTTCCACGGGCACGGTGCTCTTTTCCACGAGCAGGGTATAGCCCTGGTGATGCCGGATCACGAGGTCCACCACGGCTTCCACGGCCGAGGTGTCGGCCTCGCCGGTGTCCGGCCGGGGCGGCGTGCCCACGCAGATGAAGATGACCTCGGCTCGGGGGATCCAGGGCTCGGCCCGGGTATCCACCTGGAGGGTGCCGCTTGCGACATGCCGGGCGATCAGGGGTTCCAGGCCGGGTTCGTGGTAGGGCGAGCGTCCCTCGCGGATGGTCCGCACCTTGCCCTCGTCAATGTCCACCCCCACCACGGGGAACCCGAGTTCAGCGAAGCCCGCGGCGGTCACGAGCCCCACCGGGCCCAGGCCGATGACAAGGAGCGGACTCCTGGATTCCTCAGGCATACCTCAGGGCAACAGCGATTCGCCGTCCATGTCTTCGGGGGCTGCAACCCCTAAAGCCTGCAGGATGGTTTGGGTGACATCGTACAGGTAGATGGGCTGCTTGTCACGCAGGGGCGTGTTTTCCACGAAGAGATAGGCGTCGTCGTAGGTGTGCATGCCGTTGATGTGGGTGTGCTGGATCAGCCGGTCGCCGGCCAGCTGGGCCTTGAGGTCGTAGCCGTCCACCGGATGGGCGATGACATCCGCCGCCTGCTTCACCAGGGGGCCCCAGTACAGGTCCTCGCGTTTCCACACCTTCTGGATCACGCTCTGGCCGGTTTCGGGGTCCTGGATTTCGGGGATCTCCTCCAGCAGGCGGTTCCGCCAGGCCTCGTACTCCTCGGGCACCACGGACCCCGCGGCCTCCCGGCCCAGCAGGTTGATGTAGAACCGGCCGGGGATCAGGCTGTACACGCGGGCCGTGGAATCCATATCCACGAGGTCCCGGGGCTGGTCGGTTTTGAACTTGAGGTAGCCCTTTTCCCGGAGCCAGTAGTTGGTGTTCACCTCGGCCTTCACGCGGGTGAACCCGTGGTCGGAGAGGCTCAGGAACAGGGTATTCTCGGGCAGGGCCTCGTGGATCTCAGCCACGGTTTCGTCCACCACCCGGAAGAACTCCCAGAAGCGGGGCGCGAACTCCGGATCCTGGTCCTCCATCTGGGCCCAGAGGAAGTGCATGATGCGGTCGGTTTCCATGATGTGCACCATGAAGAAGTCCCACTGGGGCAGTTCCTTCATGAAGTAGAAGGTGGCCCCCTTGCGCTTCCGAACGGCCTCCATGAGCCGGTCCACGAAGCCGTGCAGGTCCTTCTGGGCCAGCATGGGGTTAACATCAATCACATAGCCGAGGTTGCGCAGCGGGGCCACATAGCGGTCCGGGTACACAGCCTTTTCCAGCTTCATGGACAGGAACCCGGCCACCAGCACGCCGTTGACCTTCCGGGGCGGGGTGGTGTTGGGCACATTCATCACCACCACCTGCTTGCCCGCCTGCGAGAGCACCTCCCACAGGGTGTTGGTGCGGATATGGGCGCCGGTGGGGATGTACATCTTGAGGGTGTGGGGATCGCGGTCCACGAAGCCGAAGATGCCATGTTTGCCGGGGTTCCGGCCGGTTTGGAAGGTGCTCCAGGCCACCGACGAGATGGTGGGGATCACGGAGTGCATCTGGCGGAAGGTGCCGTTCTGGGCGAACAGGCGTTGCAGATTCGGCAGTTTGCCCTCGGCAAAGGCCCGCTGGAGCAGCGTATAGGGCACGCCGTCCAGCGACAGCACGAAAACCCGCTTCTTGGGCGCCTTCTTTTTGAAGAACATCACAGGTACCCCAGGTCTTCCAGCCGTTTCCGGATCATCTCCTCCTCTTCGGGGGAGTATACCTCCTCGGCCGGCGACTCTTCGGTGGGCAGGAGGCCCAGTTCCTCCAGTTTGGCCAGGATCTTCTTGAGCGACTCCTCGGGGGTTTCCCTATCGGTATCCACGATCACCTCGGGGTTCACGGGTTCCTCAAAGGGATCGTCAATGCCGGTGAAGTTCTTGATTTCGCCGGCCAGGGCCTTTTTGTAGAGGCCCTTGACATCGCGTTCAATGCACACCTCCACCGGGCACCGGGCATACACCTCCACGAAGTTCTCAATCATCTCGCGGGCCCGGTCGCGGGCCTCCTGGTAGGGCGACACGGCGGCCGTGATCACGGCCACGCCGTTGCGGCTCAGGAGATGGGCCACATAGGCGATGCGCCGGAGGTTCTCAATCCGGCCCTCCCTGGAAAACCCCAGGCCCTTGGAGAAATACTGCCGCACGATATCGCCGTCCAGCACCTCCACCTTCAGGCCCCGGTTCCGGAGCTCGCGTTCCAGCAGCCGGGCCAGGGTGGTTTTGCCGGAGCTCGGCAATCCCTCGAACCACACCACAAATCCCTTTTCCACCTTGGACATCGTTTACGCCTCCTCAAATGAAACGGGTTTTCCGAGAAGTTCGTCGTCGGGTTCCAGGCCGAAGTAGGCCAGAATCGTGGCCCCGACATCGTAGATCTTCAGGCCCTCGCGCCGGCCCCGGGCCTTCACCGAGGGGCCGCTCATCACGAAGATGCCGTCCCAGTCGTGGTTGGCATCGTCCGGGCCGGTATCGTTCTCGTACACCCACACGGTGCCCGGGCCGTAGCCCACCGAGCCCACGGACCGCCAGTAGAGATCGCCCAGGATGGCGATGAGGTCCGGCGGAATGTTGCGGGTTTGGCGGTACAGTTCCTCGGGCCGGTACACGCGGGTGCCGATGGGGTTGCCCTGTTCATCGCCCAGGGCTTCCAGTTTGTCCACGATCTCCTGGCGCACCTTCTCGTAATCTTCGGGCAGGATCACGCCCTGGGGCTCCCGCCCCACCACATTCAGGAAGATGCGGGCGTAGTAGCCGCCCGAGGCCCAGGCCTTAGTGCGCGACCAATCAATCATGTCGGGCGTCAGCCGGGTGGGCTGGTCGGGATAGGCCCGGAGGGCCAGGTACCCTTCCTGGATCAGCCACTCGTTGATGGCGATGCCGCCGTCCATGCGCTTGGCGCCGTGGTCGGACACCACCAGGATGTCCACCGGCTCGCCCAGGGAGGCCAGGTCGTCCAGCAACTGGCCGATCTTCTGGTCCAGGAAGTGATAATACTCGCGGATGCTGTTTTCAAAGGGGTTGCCGGGCTGGTACCGGTGGTGCTGGGGATCAATGAACTGCCAGAAGCCGTGGTGGATCCGGTCGGGCCCCATGTCCACGAACATGAAGAAGTCCCAGTCGCGGGTGGTGGCAAGATAGCGGGCCACATCAAAGCGCTGGTCGGTAAGGGCGTGGATTTCCTTGAGGAGCCATTCCTTGTCGTGGGTGCGGAAGTTGCGGACATCCAGCCGGTACTCGCCGAACTTCGCTTCAATCTCGCGCTTGAGGTCGGCGGGATAGGCGTACTCGGATTCCGGCCCCGGGGTCAGGAAACAGGAGATCATCCAGCCTTTGAGGGGCTTGGGCGGATAGGAAGGGGGTACGCCGATGACCACCGAGGTTTTGCCGGCCTCGGTGAGGTAGTCCCAAACGGTTTTCTCCCGGAGCCAGCGGGAGGTGACAAAGGCCAGGCGATCGTAGGAATAGTCTACCCGGTTGCGGAATCCATAGAACCCCAGGGTGCCGGGGTCCTTGGAGGTGACCATGGTGGCCCAGGCGGGCACGGTAATGGGGGGTGTGGTGCTCCGCAGGGGGCCGTGGATCCCCGTATCCACGAGGCGTTTGAGGTTCGGCAATTCCTCGGCCCAGTCCTCAAACACGAAGCGCGGGGGCACACAGTCCAGACCAATCACCATCAGGCGTTTGCGCATGTAGAACCTCCAGGGTCAATGATGGGAAATGCCCTCATCCACAAGGGGCTATTATTCGGGAGCCCCTCATCTAAGTCAACGAAACGCAGTAGATGCGCCAGGACAGGGTGACCCACCCCGGGTGCAGGATTTAGACCCGCCCCGGGTACCGGCGTGTGAAGACACTGGATTGTGGACATCTGGGTGCTGTTCGGGAATTCACCCCCACCTCAATCCTCCCCCCGGAGGGGGGGAGGAAGTTGTTGGAATACAGAGACTTAGCATCGGATCCCGGACTCCAATTCGTCCCCTCCCTCCGGGAGGGGACTGAGGGGAGGGGGATTTCAAAGCGGAAAAATCGCCGCTGAAGCGGCTCCTACAAATGGGCGGTCTTGGTGTTGCGGTGGGTCCTTGCTAAAACGGCACCTGCAAGGCTCGTAGACGGTCGTCCCCGTGGAAGCGGCTTTAGCCGCGATCACCAAATCGTCCCCGCCCCCGGCGGGCCAGCACAGACTCGTGTCAAGTCCTGAAATACGTTTACACCGGAAGGGGGAACTCGGGTCATTGGGTCTTTCTCCTGCCCATCGGAACGCTGACTCCGGCTACCTCCACCTCCCCTTCGTACACCTCCACCGGAGTCGCGTATTCCAGCACTTGATGTGGCCGGTCGGTGTTGTACAACTCGATCGCTTCCCTCACCGCCTTCCACACATCCGCCTCTCCACCCATCACCTGCCCTAAGCCGTACTCCGTCTTCAAGGTCCCGATGACCCGCTCCGCATACGCGTTGTCGTACGCATTCCCCACCTCTCCCATGCTTAACCGAATCCCCTTCCGCTCCAAATACGCCCGATACCCCCGACTCCAATACTGGCTCCCATGGTCACTGTGATGAATCAACCCCTGGACCCCATTCCTCGCCTGCCTCACCGCCCTTCGGATCGCCCTCAGGGCATGCTCCCATTCCAGGGTCTCCGCCAGACTCCATCCCACCACCTTCCGGCTGTACAGGTCCATAACCAGGAACAGGTACCGATACCCCTCCGACGCCGTCTCCAGATAGGTGATGTCCGCCACCCACACCTGGTCCGGCCGATGGACCCGCTGGCCCGCCAGAAGGTTGGGAATCCGGGTAGCCCCTCCGGTTGTGGTCCGGTGCCGCTTCCGCCTCCGAACGATCAACAAATCCTGCGCCCTCAGCAGGTCGTAGAGCCGATCCCTCCCCATCCGAATCCCCTCCTGCTCCAGCATCGACCGGATCTTGACCTGGAGCTTCCGGACCCCCATCTGGGGATGCCGCCTCCGAATCATCCGCACCATGGTCAGCACCTTCTCCTCACGCTCCGCCTTCTCCTGCTCCCGGCGCTTCCTCTGGTAATACGCCTGACGCTTGATCCCCAGCACCGCACAGATGGCTGCAATGCTCACCTTCCCTTCCCCTTTCTGCCGCGCCCTCTCGATGATC
>WGAB01000158.1 GCA_015489295.1 Caldifarciminota bacterium | reverse complement strand
GCGGGCGATGGCCCAGCAGCACCGAGAGGTCAAAGGCCCCGAGTTCCAGGTTCCGCAACGCCTGGGCCATCCTTCGGAAGGTGATGTCGTTCACATAGAGGTCCAGCCGAACCTGGCGCCAGGCCCGGGGTGGTGCTGGAACGCACCCGCCACACCTTCCAGGTGGTGCTGGAGCAACGGCTCCCCCGGGCCTGGCGCCAGGTTCGGCTGGACCTCTATGTGAACGACATCACCTTCCGAAGGATGGCCCAGGCGTTGCGGAACCTGGAACTCGGGGCCTTTGACCTCTCGGTGCTGCTGGGCCATCGCCCGCCCCGGGTGCGGCCCCTTTCGGTTGCCGTGGCCGATACGCTGAACCCGGCCCAGCAAAGGGCCGTGAAGGCCGCCCTGGGGTCCTGGCCCCTTTTCCTGATCCACGGGCCCTTCGGCACCGGCAAAACCACGACACTGGTGGAGATCCTGCGGCTGGCCGTGGAACAGGGGCTCCGGGTCCTGGCCACGGCCGACAGCAACATCGCGGTGGACAACCTGGCCGAAGGGGCGCTGGCCCGCGACCTGCCCATCGTGCGCATCGGCCATCCGGCCAAGATGCTGCCGGCCCTGCGGGAGCAAAGCCTGGACCTTCAGGTGGAGCGCCACAGCCGGTACGGCCTGGTACAGGCCCACTGGAAACGGATTGAAGAACTCCGGGAGGAACAAAAGCGGTATCCTCGCCCCACGCCGGCCCGGCGGCGCGGCCTCACCTACGAACAGATCCTGCGCCACGGCCGACATTTCAAAAGCAGCCGCGGCATCCCCCGCGAGGAAATGCGCCGCATGGCCCGATGGGTGGAACTGGAACTGGAGATCCGGGCGCTCCGGGAATCCGCCGAAAAGGAAACCCAGCGCATCGTTCGGGATATCCTGAAGCGGGCGGCGATTGTTTTTGCCACCTGTTCGGGCGCCGGCTCCGAGTACCTGGAAAACGAAACCTTTGATCTGGTGGTGGTGGACGAGGCCACCCAGGCCACGGAACCCGCCACCCTGATCCCGCTGCTCAAGGCACCCCGCGCCGTGCTCGCCGGAGACCACCGGCAACTGCCGCCCACGGTGCTCTCCCAGGCCGCCGAGGCCCTGGGCCTGGGGTTCACCCTGTTTGAACGGTGGCTCACCCTGTTCCCCCGAGCCTCGGAACTCCTGAACATCCAGTACCGGATGCATCCCGCCATCATGGAGTTCCCCAACCTCCGCTTTTACGAAGGAAAACTGAAGGCCGCTCCGGGGCTGGAGAACCTGCGCCTCTCGCAATTGCTGGATCACCCGCTGGACCATCCGGTGCTGGACGACCGTCCGGTGGTGTTCGTTCATGTGCCCGGGGCCCCGGAGCAGCAACGCCGGGGCAGCACCTCCCGGGAAAACCCGGGCCAGGCCCTGTGGATCCAGACCTGGGTGGACCTGCTGCTCAAACACGGCGCCCGGCCCGAGCACATCGGGGTCATCGCCCCCTACGAAGATCAGGTGAAACTGCTGCGGGGGCTTTTGCCGGAGGACATTGAGGTCAAAACCGTGGACGGCTTCCAGGGCCGGGAAAAGGAGATCATCTTCCTCTCGCTCGTGCGGTCCAACCCTCAAGGAGAAATTGGGTTTCTACGCGACCAGCGGCGCCTGAATGTGGCCCTCACCCGGGCACGGCGAAAACTCGTGATCCTGGGCGACCGGGATACCCTGCGTCAAGACCCCCTGTACCACGATCTCCTGGCCTTTCTGGAGCAGCGGGGAGCCGTGGTGGCCGTGCCTTCCCCACAAGGAGGAGCGCCGGGGTCTCCCGCATAAGTCCTTCGTTTCCAATGCGTTAGATATCTGACGAGAGAGACTTGACAAGTTGGATTTTCCTGCCGATAATTGGTGTTGCCATGGAGAACAAGGTCCCCCGGGAACCGATGGAGATCCTGAAGCAGGCGCTGAGAATTGCCAAAGATGTGGGGGATTTTCGGTTCGCCGGGGATGTGGCCGTGTCCATAGGGATCGCCCTGATCCGGGACAAGGACTTCCGCCAGGCCAAACGCATGCTGAGCATGGCACGGAAGTTCTATACCAACGACCATCATCCCGGTTCTCTGGAACACAGTCGGGTACGGCTCCTGGAAGCCGAAGCCGTTTGGGCGTGGGAGCAGGGGCAACTGCTCCGGGCGCGTGCCCTCCTGCATCGGGCCCGGGTGTATGCGTTAAAAACCAGCCCGCAACTGCTGTTTCGGGTAGACATGTCCCTCTCAAGTTTGGTAGAGCAGTTGGGCAAACCCGATGCGGCTCTGGATTACGCCCGCGAAGCCTACAATGCAGCGGCAGGCGGAGGCTATAACCGCGACCGGGTGCAGGGTTTGTTACGGCTTTACGAGTTGTACCGGGCCCTGAATAAGCTGAATGATGCGTATATGGCCCTGGAAGCGGCCCTGGTGATCGCCCAGCGTATCCGGGATACCCGATTGATTGACAAGATCTTGAAAGAACGCAGGGACTTTTCCAAGATTTATCAACCCGAGAAGAAGAAACAAACAGCCCAAAGACGGTAGCCCTACAGGGGTTAGGGTGGTGGGATCTATTTGTACATATCGCAGGTATTTCCTGGCATAAGGAGATGGGCTGAAGTTCATACCAAAAGGAGGTGCGCCATGAGGCGTTGGACTGTTGTGTTGGGCGTGTTGAGCCTGGCTCTGCTGGCCGGGTGCCAGAGCCAGAAGGAATGGGTGCAAACCAAGAGGTACTTTAAGCACCTGAAGCCGGTGAAGGTTTTGAAGAGCTCTACGGTGCTGGAGTCCCACAGCGATTCCTGGTTCGTGCGGGCCAGTGAGGGCGGGACCTTTACCCTGGACTTCAACGAAGAGGGTGTGCATTTTGAGTACACGCTCACCATCTATCCCAACACCCTTCCCCAGAACATGACGGTGACCATGACGGTGCCCGATCCCACGCAGGTGGAGGTGTATCTGGATCCCGCGGGCACGGAGCTCTATGACGAGTACCACATGCATGTGTACATCAACCGGAGCCCCTTCAGCTCTGACAGCGCCACCATGGCCGTGTGGAACGATGTGGTGCAGGCCTGGGAGGAGGTGGACGGCAATGTCACCATCACCGACACCTACATTGAGGCGGATGGTGACTACATTGAATTGAACAAGGTGATCGTGGGCGAAATTCCGGAAGAGCCCCCTGAGGAATAAACAATAATTAATCGTTAACCGTGTTGTTGCTTTCGTCCTTATCTTTCAACGGCTCTGATATCCTGGGGAACCTCAGTAAAGCCCTGGCAGAAATCGGGGGTCAGGGGGAACCCGGCAAGGTATGGTACCAATTAGGTGTGGCCTTACGGAGTGCGGGTCTCTACGAGGAAGCCGCTACGGCTCTGGAACGCTGCATTGAAACGGATCCAAAAGCCCCCCGTGCGGTCCATGCGGCTCTAATAATCGCCCGATTGGCCACCTTAACTGCAAACTGGGAACGGGCTGAGAACATCCTGAACTGGGCCGAAAAACAGAGCTTAACTGAGGAAGAACGAATAAATCTGGCAACCGTTAATGCTGGTGTAAGTGTACATCGTCAGGAAATCAAGAAAGCATACGAAATGCTGTCACAGGTTATCAAGGAGGTGAAAGAATCCGAGCTCAAACGACCAGAATCCTTGGCCTACGCCTTTATTTCCCTTGCGGGTATATCCATACTTTTGGGAAAGTTTGAGCAAGCGGAAGCCTCCTTTGAAGAGGCCCGACGAGTCCTCCAAAATGTAACCGCGAAGAGAAACCGTGACCGTGGTTTGACGATTGTCTTCGTGAACTTGGGGGAACTCTATCGGCTGAAAGGGGAACTGGAGAAGTCTCAGGAGATCCTGCAAAAGGCCCTGAAACTCGCTGAAACCCACGGACTACAAGACTTCCTGGCTGATGCCCGCATGAACCTGGCCCACACGCTGGCGGAATCTGGCAAAAATCTGGATCAGGCGGAGGAACTGCTCACCGAGGCCGAGGCCTTTTACCGAAGTCATGAACACCACGCCGATCTGATAGAAATTCTCCTGATCCGCGCCAAGATCCTGTGGCAGCGGGAGAAGAAAGAGGAAGCACTGAAACTGGCCCAGGAAGCTCTACAGAAGGCTGTGGAATACGCCCTCCAGGCCAAGGAGGCGACCATCGCCGAAACCCTGTACCACTGGACCGGGAAGGTTTCCTACAAACTCCAGGCCGTGGAGGCGTACCAGAAAATCGGAAACGAGGCCCGCGCTCAGGCCCTCAAGGGCGACTAAATCCCCCTGCCCCATAAGGGCCAGGCCCACTCCAGCAGGAGCCCCAGAAGGAGGAGGGCCCCGGCTCGCTTGGTGAACCAGAAGGCCCAGCCCACATACCAGAGGGGCCACACGGGCCAATCCTTCGGGGGTTCCTGGGGCCTGGGCTCACGGTGGATCCTTACCACCGTCCGAAGCCGCGGCAGGGCCAGCAGCGAGAGCACCGCCGGCCAAACGAGCGCTCGCGTGAAAAGCATCGCGGCCATCACTGCGAAGTACAAAGCGAACAATCCCAACTGAAGGCGTAACGCCCGGGACCGGCCCAGGAGCACCGGCAAGGTCCGGATGCCCCGGGGCCGGTCCTCTTCGTACTTGTCCAGGTGTTTGCCCATCAAAACCGTGGTCACCAGAAGGCCGTAGGCGGCCGCCGCCCAGCCCACCTCCGGCCGCAGGTTGCCGGCAAGCACATAGTAGGTGCCCCCGACCATCAGCGGCCCCCATACCAGGAACACCGAGAGCTCCCCGAGGCCCCGGTACTTGAACCGGAGCGGCGGCGCCACATAGAACACGCTCAGGAAAAACCCGGCCAGGCCGAAGGCGAGCACCGGCCAGCCCCGAAGCCGGGTGAGCACCACCAGAATCCCGAGATCTATCAAGTTGAACAGCAGGATCAGGCCCACCAGGCCCCGCTCGGAGATCCAACCTGCCAGGATCGGATGCGGCGCATACTGGGCCCGGGGATAATCGGGCGCATCCATGCCGTACCGATAGTCCAGCCAGTCGTTGATCAGGTTATTGGAGAGATGAGCCAGCACCAATCCCACCAGCACCAGCAGGAACGGACCCCAGGCGAAGGTGCCGACCCGCAGGGCCAGCAGAGCCCCGATCAGGGCCGAGGTCAGGGTCATGGAAATCACGCACACCCGGGTGATCACCAGAAACCGGGTGACGGGGTCCAGGTTCCCGTCCTCCTCCGGCGGATTGCAGGTCCGATACGCATGGATCCAGCGGCGAATGGTTTCCACGGCCTGGTAGTATAAACGCACCACGGCGTATAATTCCGCCCGATTCGGAGAGGTTTCCCATGGCACCCCGGGTGTTGATGATCGTGTACGAGTACTACCCCTATGCCGAGAACCGCGTGCAGAACGAAGCCCACAACCTGGTGGACGCCGGGTTTGCGGTGGATGTCCTGTGCCTGCGCAAAGGCGACGAGCCTGCGGTGGATGAGTATCGCGGCGTACGCATTTACCGGCTCACGGCCCGGGAAAAGGCCCGGGGCAACCTCTGGAAGTACATGGGCGCGTACCTGGATTTCACCCGGCGGGCCCTGGTGGCCGCCACCCGGCTGCACCGAAAACGCCGGTACCACCTGATCCAGGTGAGCACCCTGCCGGACTTCCTGATTTTGGCCGCGTTGCCCGCCCGCCTCATGGGCGCCAAAACCGTGCTGGACTTCCACGACCTCACCCCGGAAATGTTCATGTCCCGCAAGGGATGGGCGGAAAACTCCCCTATGATCCGACTTCTGAAACTCGTGGAACGGGGTTCCGCGGCCCTGGCCCATCGCCTGCTGGCGGTTTCCGAGCCCCATCGCGACGCCCTGGTCGCCCACGGATTGCCCGCCCACAAGTTCTTCGTGTACATGAACCTGCCCGATCCCGAGGTGTTCCGCCCCTGCCCCCGCATCGGCCGGGACGACGGCCGGTTCCGCCTGGTGTACCACGGATCCATCATGTACCGGCTGGGCCTGGATCAGATCGTGCGCGCCATGGAGATCCTGCGCCGGGAGGATCCCCGGATCCAGTTGGTGCTGTACGGCGAAGGCGATGCCGCCGACTTCGTCCAGGAATTCGTGCGGCAACACCACCTGGAAGACCAGGTGGTGTTCCACCGCGGCATCCACCCCATGGCCGAATTGCCCCCGAAACTGTGCCAGGCCAATGCTGGCATCGTGCCCCTGAAGCCCGATGTGTTCAACGAGATCATCCTGCCGGTCAAACTCATGGAATACGTGGCCCTGGGGTTGCCGGTGATCGCCACCCGAACCCGGGCCATCCAGCACTACTTCAAGGACGACATGGTGCTCTTTGTGGAACCTCCGGTGACCCCCGAGAAGTTCGCCCGGGCGGCCCTGCGCCTGGCCCAAACCCCCAACCTGGCCCAGACTCTGGCCCGGAACGCCCGGCGGTTTCTGGAAACCCACTCCTGGGACCGGCAAAAACGCGAGTATGTGGCCTGGGTTGCCGACTTGATTGGCCATCCCCCGCCCCGTACCCTGTGAGGTGGTGAAACATCTATGACGACCCTATGGGCCCTGTGGTTGCTGGCCGGAGGGGGCTGGGCCGGTTCGGCACCAGACCCCGCAGTTCCCCCTACCTGGCCCGGCGTGGAGGCTCCGATTCAGGCTGTTTATCGCCAGGTTTTGGGCGCACCGCCGGCACCCCTGGCCCGCCGCCCCGAAGCCCGGCACTATGTACCCCCGGGCCCGCAGGATCTTCCGGACCCGCAAACCGGGCCCGTCCCCCTCGTGATCGTCACCACCGACGCCCTGCGAGAACCCTTTGACTCCCTGGCCGCCTGGCACACCCGGAACGGCCTGCCCGCCGTGGTCCGCACCACCTCCTGGATCTACACCCACTACACGGGCAGCGACCCCCCGGAACGGATCCGCCGCTTTCTGCAGGAGGCCTGGCGCCAGTGGGGCACCCGCTATGTGCTGCTGGGCGGCGGAGCCAACGAAGTGCCTCCCCGGTATGTCCATGTCCGCTTTTCCCACGATTCCACCGAAAACTGGGTGCCGGCCGACCTCTATTACGCCTGCCTGGACGGCTCCTGGAACGCCGACGGCGACGCCGTGTTCGGCGAACCCGAAGACAGCCTGGACCTCGTGCCCGAACTGCTGGTGGGCCGGGTGCCGGCCCTGTTTCCGGAGGAAGCCTGGAACTATGTTCGCAAGGCCATCCGATACCGGGAAGTGCCTGGGGGCGATTCCTCCGGCACCTTTGTAGAAGACCCCCAGCGCATCCTGCTCCTGGGCACCCTCATCGGCCTGAACCACGGCCCCCTGTACTGCGAATTTGTGGCCCAGCACCTCCCCGCCGACCGCACCCTTCTGAAACTCTACGAAACCGAGGATCACGACAACAGCCTGGAGGATGTGCTCGGAGCCCTGGGGGGCGGCGTGGGGTTCTTTTACCTCAACGGCCACGGCAACTACAACAACCTATATGCCAACTACGACCCGGCCGTCCCTATAAACGCCCAGGTGATAGAAACCCGGCTGCCCAACAAGGACCACCCGCCCTTTATGAAGGCCGTGGTGTGTGATGCCGGCGCCTGGGACCGCTTCGGCGTGTTGATGCGCCTGCTCCTGGTGCCCCGGGCCGGCGTGGTGGGCATCATCGGCGTCACCCGGTTTGATGTACCGGCCAGTGAACTGGTGTTTGACACCCTGCTGGCCCGGGTGCTGTACCGGATACCCCAGATGACCTTCGGCACGGCCGCCCTATCCCTCGTGGGCGCCCTGCCCCTGGTGGACCAGGACAGCGTGATCCGGTACCTGTACCTCAGCAAAACCCTGCTGGGGGATCCGGCCCTGCTCTTCTGGCAGCAATCGCCGCGCCGGTTTCGGGTGGAAATGCAACCGGCTGTCCTTTCCCCAGGGGTCCACTCGCTTCGGCTCACGGTGCGCGATTCGGCCACAGGCGAACCCGTGCCCGGGGTTACGGTGGCCGCCTATAAGGCTGCAGAAACCTACGCCGTGGCCTCTACAGACCCAGCGGGCCGGGCCACCCTCCAGGTGTCGCCCCAGAGCCCCGGTACCCTGTGGGTGGCCCTGCGCCACGGGGATTACCTACCCTTCCGAAAGCCCATAACGGTGATGCCTGCACACCAGGACCTGCGCCTGGTGGGATACCGCCTGACAGAAATCCAGGGCGACGACGACGGCCAGGTGGATGCCGGTGAGGTGTTCCGGCTGGTGCCCGTGGTGCGCAACTTCGGCCGCGACACCGCCTATGCGCTACAGGCCACCTGGATCCCGGAGGACCCCTGGCTCCGGATGCTCCACGCCCCACAAACCCTGGACCGCCTGCCGCCGGGCAAGGAGGCCGAACTGGCTCCCGGCGCAGCCCTGTGGATTGCAGCGGATCCTCCGCAACCCTATGCCCGCCTGACTGTTACCCTGCGCTGGCAAACCTCCCCGCACAGCCCGGTCAGCGGCACCCGCACCTGGCAGGAAACCCTCCGGATCACGCTCCGGGCTCCAGCCGTTGTTCTGTCCCACTTTTCCCGGGAATGGGCCGGCGTCACCCTGAACCTGCATCCCCACCTCGTGAACATCGGCACCGACGACGCCGAAGAACTCCAACTGGTATTCCAACTGGTTCAGGGTGCCGGCACCGTGCTGGATTCCGTAGTCGTGGTGCCAGTACTGCCGGCCGACAGCCAGCCCCACGACACCGCCCTGGCCCTCCGGTACCTGGCCAATCCCGAAGATCCCCCGGTGTTCCAACTCACGGTATACCAGGGGCTGCGGCAGATCCTGAGCCGGCTCTGGAGCCCCACGACGCCAGCCGCCCCTGCAAACCTACGGGCCCTCCGGGAGATCCAGACCCTGGACCTCTCGTGGGACGCCCGCCCGGGCACCCGCTACCGCGTGTTCCGCAAGGCCCCCGGTGAAACAACCTTCCGCCTGCTGACGCCGGTGCCGCTGGCCCTGAGCCGTTTCGCCGACGCCCCCCTCTCCCACATGGGCCCCTACGCCTATTTTGTGGAGGCCGTGGATTCCTTCGGGAACCTTTCGGCACCTTCGGAAACCCTGTGGGTGTCCCTGCCCCGGCTCCACCCCGGCTTTCCGGCGGCCTCCGGCATCAGCCAGGAATCCAATCATCCGGTGGCAGCCGACTTAGATCCCGCGTATCCCGGCCTGGAAATCGTGTTCGGCGACCTCCTGGGCCGGATATACGCGTACCATGCCGACGGCACCCCGGTGGCCGGCTGGCCCGTGGAGGCCGAGCCGGAAATCTGGAACGCTCCGGCCGTGGCCGATCTGGACCAGGACGGCCTGCCCGAGGTGGTGGTAGCCCCGCGCTCCGCCGAGAACCGGGTGTATGTGTTCCAGGCCGACGGCACCCCCAAGGCCGGCTGGCCCCAGAGCTACCCCGGGGGCAATACCGACGGCACCGCCGGCGCCTACGCCTCGCCTGTTCTGGCCGATCTGGACGGCGACGGCAACCTGGAGATCCTGCTGCACACGCTCCAGGGCCGGCTCCTGATCTGGCGGGCCGACGGCACCCCGTTCCAGGGTTCCTCCCCCGAGGTGTTCACCACCGGCGCCGACAACTGGGACACCGGTACCCCGGCCGTGGCCGACCTGGACCACGACGGTCTGCCCGAGATCCTGCTGCCCTCCAACTCGCACGCCTCCGTATATGCCCTGTCTCTTATACACATC
>WGAB01000157.1 GCA_015489295.1 Caldifarciminota bacterium | reverse complement strand
TCGTACTGCAGCGAGGCCGGGTAGCCGCCCAGGGGCGCAATCTTGTGGAAATCGTCGGCGGCGCCCCGGCGGATCCACACCACGCCGCCGTCCACCCCGGCCTGAAACGCGTACCAGTGCACGAACACCACGAACACCGGGCCGTTCACCAGGATCCAGGGTGATTCCAGGTAGGCCGAGCCCCAGGGGCTGTACAGGCCGTTCCGGCAGGTGGCCATGGCACCGGTATCCGTGGGGGTGGGACCTGCGCCCGGGCCGGTGCCCAGAGCCCGAACATCCGGACACCAGGCCCAGTCGTCGGTGCTGTCGGACACCGCCGCCTGGAGCCGGAACCGGTACGGAAAGTCGCCGGGGATCCAGTAATCGGCGGCGACATAGCCGTGGTACACCCAGATCTGGCTTTCGGTGCTGGTGCTCGGGGCCGGAAATTGGGTATGGAGGTTGGCGTAACGGTCGTTGCCCACCGCGGCCACCACGATGTGGCCGGGCCCGGCCAGGTCGCTCACCGAACGACTGAAGGGATCGGTGCCGTCGTGGGGTCCGTAGTGGCCCCGGAGGCTGAGGTTGACCACGGCGGGCAGGCCCATCTGATCGGCCCGCTGAAACAGGTAGGCGACGCCGTCCACGATGGCATCGTCGTAAAAGGTGGTTTTCACCGTGGCCAGGGGCGCCTCGGGACACAGGCCGATGAAGCGGCCCGGCGGCAGGGCGCCGTTGGTCGCCTGGCCGTTGCTCCCCATGAGGCCCAGGGTGAAGGTGCCGTGGCCCCAGGTGTCGTTGAGCCGCACATCGGCGGCATGATACCAGAACCAGGAGGAATCGTATTCCACGCCGTAGCCGAACTCCGGAGGCGAGTGCTCCCCTGAAACCGGCGAAATCGTCTGGTCCCAGGCGAACCGGAGCCGGGTTCGTCCCAGGGAATCCTGGAAATCGGGATGATCAAAGTCCACGCCCGTGTCCACATGCCCCAGCAGCACCCGGTGCACCGGGCGGCCGATGCGGTGCCAGGCCGTGCCCATCCCCAGGGTGCGGGCCCGCTGGCTCTCCCGGCCCCGGGCCCAGGTCACGGACGTTTCGCCGGCCACGAGCAGCACCACGGGGCCGGCATAGGTGCCGTAGATCCGAGCCTCATAGGCGCCGGCAGCGAGGGTATCGCGGATTTCGGGGTTGCCGCCGGGGCCGGAACCTGTATCCAGGACCACCGGACCGGCTGGCAGGCGTTTTAGGGCCAGTACCAGGCCGCCGGTGCCGGTTTCGGGCAGAGCGAAAAGGCGGAGGGCGCCGCCGCGGAACTGGAACTCATAGGCCAGGGTGTCGCCGCCGGCCAGGGTGTCAAAAAAGGCCTGGCTGAAGGCGTTGGCCACATCCAGGGTGGGCTCGGTGCGCACGGCGGCCCGAAGGATGCCGGCCTTCAGGTGCCCGAGGGCCGAAAGGTCGTGGCGGAGCAGCCGGAACCGCCACCACGGGCCGGTTTTCCGAACCCGATGGGCCTGCCGGAGCCGGAGGCGCTCGGCGGGAGCCTTGAGGTAGAGGTGCAGGGTTTCCGGAGCCTGATGGGGGTAGTGCCGATAGATCTGCACCAGGGGCCCCTGCCAGAGGCCGAGGAGCATCCCCACCAGGAGCCTAAGCATGCCTTAGCGGGAGTTCTGGCGGCAGTACAGGGAGTCGGCCTCGTCCCAGAGGTAACGGGCCAGGTAGCGCAGATCCAGGGGATTCGCCTGATAGTCCCCGTTGACATCCAGCGCCATGGGATTGGCCAGGGAATCGCCCAGGAACAGGTACCGGCTGAAGGCGTCAAAATCGCTCCAGGTGGCGTAGCCATCGCCGTTGGCGTCGCCGCACTTGCGGTCCCAGGTGGCCTCGCCGAGGTACACCACCTGCAGGTAGTCCGAGGGCTCAGCCTGTACCAGTTCCACCAGCACCACCCGGCCCCGATAGGTCATGCGATGGCTCAGGCCGCCGGGATAGGTGGCGGTCACCTCGGGGGGCGCTGCGGGCATGAGGGAATCCGTGAGGCTCCGGGTGGCGAGATCCCAGCGATACAGCCGGTTTCGGAAGCCCAGGGTGTCACCGATGACGGCAGAAATCCAGAGATGGGGGTTCCACCAGCCCCGGAGGGCCGGCACAAAGGCCAGGCCGTACACTTCACGGCCCGGCACCAGGTGGTTTAAAACCGTGCCCCGGCGGTTGAGTTCCACCACCGGGCTGGTGCCCGAGGCCACAAAGTAGCGTCGACGTTCGGGGTCGAGGGCAACGGCCCGCACCGGATTCACCGGTGTGGCGTAGGTGGTATCCAGCACCAGGGTATGGAACCCCACGAGTTTCAGCCGATGCAGCAGGTTGCCGGTGCCAGCCAGGATCCAGGCGATGGTATCGCCGGGTTCCCGCCACACCGCCAGATCCCGGTAGCCGGTGCCGGTGGTGGGCTGGCTCAGGCTGGCCACCACGCCGCCGGTATCGTCCAGCACCACCAGGAAGTTGCCGGCCGGGGTGTGGGTGGACACGTAGAAATAGGTGCCGTCAAAGGCCGCGCCGTAGTTCTCGCTGCTGCCGGTGCGGTGGTTCAGGAAGATTACGCGGAGCAGATCGCCGGGGGTCAGGTGGGTGTGAACCACGAGATCGAGGGAGTCGTTGTCAGGAACCGCATCGTCGGCCAGGCCGGTTCGGGCCACCAGCAGAAGCGTGTCATAGATCTCGGACATGCGGAACGGGTCAAAGGTGGCCACAACGGTGTCGCCGGGCGCGAGGTGGGTCAGGGTCACGGTGTCCCCATAGAGGAACACCCACGGCGTGGCCAAAAAGTCGGTGCTATCGGCCTTCCGGTAGATCTCCAGGTATACGGGTACCGAGGATTCCGTAAAGGTGCCCGCGTTGCGTACAGCCACGCGGATGTAAAGATCTTCGTTGTACGGGATGGCCGAACCCGGCGGATGACGGAAGGCCAGGGGCTGGACGTCGTGGAAGGTGTACAGGTCGCCGGCAAGGAAGTTCATCAGGGCTGTGATCAGCCGCTGGTCTTCTGTACTCCGAAGGCCCTCCTCCTGTTCCACGGGCGTGAGTTCCACGGTGGACACCACGGTGTTCCATCGGGTGCCCTGGTAGGCCACCAGGGTGGGATAGAAGGGCGCAATCTGCATCACCGGCGCCACCCGGGCGTCGGTGGGCGACAGGAGCACCAGGCTGTCCAGGTGCTCGCGGCCGCCGTAGTAGGCCCAGGTGTCCTGGGCGGTGATCTCGGGGATCAGCGGATTGTCCAGGCCGTAGAGGATGCCCACCGGCGTAGAACCGTCGCTGGTGCGGTCGGTATTGATGCCGAAGTAAGGGGCCAGGGTGTCGCGGGTGGGGTCCTCGCCGAAGGCGTCGCCGCTCTGGAGCAACAGGCGGCCTCCAGCCTCGAGGTAGTTCCGAAGCTTCACGGCCTGGTACACCGTGAGGATGTGTTTGTTGGGGAACACCCCCAGAAGGCACCACACCGTGCTGTAGGTCGAAAGGGAATCAAAGTAGGCGATGGACGGGGTGTACCAGCCTGCATGCCCCTGTTGCTGGAGCACTTCGTATACCCGGCGGCCGTCGGTGTGCAGGGGGTTCAGGTCCAGTATCAGAAAGTTGGTGCCCGGGGTACCGGCCACGAACACCTGGTTCAGGGTATCGTTTTCGGGATGGTCGTCGTTGACCAGCCGGGTGAACAGCAGGGCCCGGTAGCGGCCCGCGGCACCTGGCGTCCAGGCAGAAAAGGTCACGGGCACGGTATCGCCCGGAGCCAGGTGGCTGACAAAGGTGCTATCGCGGTATACCGGGCTGCTGGCGCCGAAGGGGTACAGGGCGAGCACCGTATAGAAGGAGGCGGTTTCGGTGCCCACATTGGTCACCCGGGCCCGGGGGGTGGTGGCC
>WGAB01000156.1 GCA_015489295.1 Caldifarciminota bacterium | reverse complement strand
CTGGAGGTACTGGTGGGCCTCTTGAACAGCGAAGGCGACTCCCCGTTCTTGCAGGAGGTGCTGGCCTCGGATCCGCCCCTTGCGCTGGAAGCGGGGTTTTCCTACGAAAAGCATCTGGGCCTCAACTACATCCAGCTGACCGCCAGGCCCAGGTCGCCAGGGGAGGCCCGCAGGATCCTGCAGGCCCTGGACCGAACGCTTCAGGACCTCTCCTGGATCACCGACGACATGGTCCGGCGCACAAGAACCGCCCTGGTGGCCGACCATGCCTTCACCACCGAGAGCTTTACCTATGAGGGCATGTACCTGGCCTACTGGGTGGCCCTTGGCGGCTCCTATGACCTGTACCGGCGGTTTTACGAGGGGCTCAATCAGGTGAACCGGACGGCAGTGCTGCAGGCCGGCCAGGCCGTGTTCCAGCCGCTCCGCTATGTGGCCGTGATCGTGGGGCCGGGAGGTGCACGATGAGAACACGAAATCGCTGGATGCCGGTCATCTTGGGCCTTCTCCTTTGGGGCTGTGCACCCAAAGCCCAAACACCGATCACCAAAACCGTTCTGCCCAATGGCCTGACGGTGATCGTCAAAACCGTGCCCGAAACCCAGGTGAGTGCGATCCACCTGCTGGTGGGCCATCGGATGGCCTTTGAACAGAAGCCCGGAGAGAGCAACCTGGTGCAGATGATGCTGAGCCAGGGTGCCGGCAACCTGGACCGCAAGGCCATTGCCCGACGCCTGGAGGAACTCGGCGCCCAGCTCAAAACCTACGACAACCCCTATTTTCCCTTTGACGATTACTACAACTCCCGCGATTTTGCCTATGTGCGGCTGAAGGTCCTCTCCGCGAATTTTGACTCGGCCCTGGCCTTTTTTGCCACCTTAGTGCGGCGCCCTACCTTTCCGCAACAGGAACTGGAGCGCACCAAGGCCCGGGTGCTGGCCATCCTCCGGGAAAACCAGGTCATCCCCGACAAGGTGGCCCGCAACACCTTTTACAACCTGATGTTCCAGGGGTCACCCCTGGCCCACCCGATTCTGGGCACCCCGGAATCCGTGGCCGAGATCACCCGGGAGGACCTGGTGCGGTACCACCGGGCCGCCTATGTGCCGGGGAACTGCATTCTGACGGTGGTGTCCGATCGGCCGGCCCGGGAGGTTCTGGCCGCAGTCCGGCACCTTTTTGGCGACTGGACCGGCACGCCGAACCTGCCTCCTGATTCGGCGGCCCTGAAGCCGGTGCCTCCCACTGTCCGGGAGATTCCGGTACCCGGGAACCGTGCCTACCTGTACATGGGCACCAAGATTCCAGGCATCCAGCATCTGGACAGCCCGGCCCTGCGGGTGGCGGCGATGGTGCTCTCCGATCGGATGGCTGGCGAGCTCCGGGAAAAGCGAGGGCTCGCGTACCGCCTGGGGGCCTATACCCGGTTTTACAGCCCCGGGGTAGGGCTCTTTGTGCTGGCCATGGGCACGAGTTCTAACAAGTACGAAGAGGCAAAGGCGGGAATGCGGGAAATGCTGGAGTCCCTGGTTACCCGACCGCCTACCGAACAGGAGATCCGCCGTGTGGTCAACGCCTCCTGGGGCAGCCACCTGCGGTACCACCAGAAGAAGATCAACCAGGCCTACTTCCTGTCGCTCTATGAGTACCTGGGCCCTGGGTATGCCTACGATCTGAACCAGATCCACCTGCTCCGCCAGGTGCGGCCGAAGGACATCGTTCGGGTAGCCCGGACCTACCTCAAGCCCGACCAGATGGTGCAGGTCGCCGCCGGAGGATTTTAGCACTTTATGGCCAGGGTCTCATTGCTGATCCCGGCCTACAACGAGCGGGAGGTGGTGCCCGCCCTGCTGGAGGAACTGGAGGGGTTCCTCCGGGAACGGGGCCTGAGCCCCGAGGAGATAGAGGCGGTGATCGTGGACGACGGATCGGAGGACGGCACCTATGAACTCCTGAAACAGGAACTGGCACAGCGCCCCTTCCTCCAGCCCTATATCAAACTCGGACGGCACTCCAAGAACCTGGGCAAAACGGCGGCCCTCGTGACCGCAGCCAACCTGGCCTCCGGCGATATCTTCGTGGTGTTCGATGCTGACCTCCAGTACACCCTGGACGATGCCCTGAAGCTGGCCCGGAAGGTGGAAACCGAGGGGTACGATCTGGTGGTGGGGTGGAAACAGGGGCCCTATCCCAAGCGTTTCGTGTCGGGCATATACAACTGGCTCTCCCGCAAACTGTTCCGGCTGCCCATCCACGACATGAACGCCATGAAGGCCATCCGGGCCGAGGTCTTCTACCTGCTGGCCCTGCGCAAAGACTGGCACCGCTACATCGTGCCCCTGGCGGTGGAACGGGGGTTTACGGTTACCGAAGAAAAGGTGCTCCTGCGTCCACGGCGGGCGGGCCAGAGCAAGTACACGGGCCTGTGGCGCATCGTGGTGGGCATCGCGGATCTGCTGGCCGTAAAGTTTCAGTTGACCGTGATGCGGAAGCCCCTGCTGTACCTGGGTACGCTGAGTGCCCTGTTCTTCGTCACGGGGTTGGCCGTGGGGCTCTTTGCCCTGTGGCTCCGGTACGGCCTGCATCACGGCTACCGGCCGCTTCTCTATCTGGTCATCCTTTTGCTGATCCTGGGAGCCATTTCGCTCACCCTGGGGCTCCTGGGCGAGGTGGTTTCCGGGGTAGAAGACCGGTTTGACATCTTTGAACGCCGTTTGTTTCGCCTGATCCGGCCCAAAGATTGAAAAACCACAGGAGGACTGTATGGATATCCAAGGCAAACGAATCCTGCTCCTGGGTGGGGCGGGCGAGGTGGGCATGGCCATCGCCCGCAAACTTCTCGAAGAACGCGAAAAGCCGGATACCCTCATTCTGGCATCTCTGAAACGGGAGGAGGCCGAGGGGGCCATAGAGGAGCTCCGGCAGGAGTTTCCCGAGGCCGGGGTCCGCTGGGTTGCCGAATACGGCAACATCTTCGTTCGGGAGGAGTTCAAAGACCGGGCCTGGTGGGAACTGCAGGCCGATCCCACCTGCCAGGAGGCCCTGATGGATGACATCCTGAACGAACTCAGCCCGGAGATCCTCAAAAATTCCACCCTTTACCGCATGATCCACCGCCACCGGCCCCACCTGATTGTAGACACCATCAACACCGCCACAGCCCTGGCTTACCAGGACGTGTACACCACAGCCCGGGAGGCACGCCAGCTCCTGGAACAGGACAACGAGGAGAACCTGAAGGCCGTGGTTCGGCGCCTGCTCTCCACCCTGTACATCCCGCAACTGGTGCGCCATGTGCAGATCCTGCACCGGGCGATGGTGGAAACCGGCGTACAGCTTTACTTGAAGGTGGGTACCACCGGCACCGGAGGCATGGGGCTCAACATTCCATACACCCACGGTGAAGAGCGGCCATCGCGGGTGCTGCTTTCCAAGTCCGCCGTGGCTGGAGCTCATTCCCTGCTGCTGTTCCTGGCAGATCGTACGCCCGACGGCCCCATCGTCAAGGAGATCAAACCCGCGGCTCTCATCGCCTGGAAGGCCATCGGCTCGGGACGCATCCGCAAACGGGGCAAAGAGTTCCCCCTGTACCGGGTATCCCTGGACCAGGCGGTGCCCCTGCAGCCGGGCCAGACCTTCGATCTTCGCCGCTTCAACGAAAGCCCGCGGAACGACGAATACCTGGAGGCCGTGTTCGTGGATACCGGCGAAAACGGCGTGTTCTCGTTAGAGGAGTTCAAGGCCATCACCACCCTGCGCCAGATGGAGGCCGTGACCCCTGAGGAAATCGCCGAGGTGGTGCTCGATGAGATCAAGGGCGACAACACCTCCTTCGACGTGGTCTCCGCCCTGGACGCCTCGGTCATGGGCCCCACTTACCGGGCTGGCTTCCTCCGGTCGCTGGTGATCCGCCGCCTGGAACGGGAAATGCAGAAAACCGGCCTGGATTCGGTGGCCTTCGAGATCCTGGGGCCGCCAAGGCTCTCCAAACTGCTCTTTGAGGCTGAACTGCTGAAACGAACCTTTGGCACCATCCCCGAAGCGCTCAAGGTTTCCCCGGAGGCCATGAGTCAGCGTCTGGTGGCCTACCTCCGGGAGCATCCCCGCCTTCTCCAGGAAATCACTGCCGTGGGGCTTGCCCTGCTGCTCCCCAACAACGCCCTGGTGTTTGCCCGGCGCAACGATCGCCTGCTGGACAAACACTGGGAAAAAACCCCCTGGATCGTTTCGGAAGAGCAGATCGAGCACTGGAGCCACAGCGAGTGGGTAGACCTGCGGCCCGGGAACATGGAACGCTGGCAAGCCCGGCTTCGGCAACTCTACGACACCCTGCTCCGGGAAAACCAGACCACGGGCTCCCGCTATGACCGTCCGTTGGACCACTGGCCCACCAATGAACAGGGGGAACCCCTGATCGATCCCGGCGAAACCGTAGGGTTCCTCTTCATCGTGGAGGATGGCGGCGCCCGAAAGAAGCGATAGTCCGCTGTACCGGCTCTTTCGGCATCTCCTCCGGCACCTTGGGCCCCAGGGATGGTGGCCTGGAGACAGCGCCTTTGAGATCGCCCTTGGCGCCATCCTCACCCAGAACACCGCCTGGCGGAATGTGGAACGGGCCCTGGCCAATCTCCGGCAACGGGGATGGCTTGAGCCCCGGGCCCTGGCCCGGGCCCCTCTGGAGGCTCTGGAAGAAGCCCTGCGGCCCTCCGGCTATTATCGCCAGAAGGCCCGCCGGGTTCAGGGCTTTGCCCGGTGGTGGGTGGCCCAGGGCGGCGAGGAGGGGCTTCGCCGCCTGCCCACAGCAACACTGCGGCAACACCTTCTGGAACTGAAGGGTATCGGCCCGGAAACCGCCGATTCCATCCTGCTGTATGCCTTCCATCGGCCGGTGTTCGTGGTGGACGCCTACACGCGCCGCATCCTTTCCCGCCATGGTTTCTCCCTGCCCCCGGATTACGAAGGGCTCCGGCAATACCTGGAACAACAGTTGCCCGGGTCGGTACCGGTGTATCAGGAGTTTCATGCCCTCCTGGTGGCCGTGGGCAAACGTTTTTGCCGCCGCCAAAACCCGGCATGCGAGGCGTGTCCGGTTCAGAGCCTTTGGGGCCCGCCCGTATAATACCCATCGTTTGCCATGCAGTCCTGGTCCCTCATCCTCTACGCCGTCTTTCTCCTCCTCACGGTGATCAATTACCGGTGGGGGCTTTACATCAGCCTGGGGTCCATTACCGGCTACATGCTGTTCCCCTATTTTTGGGGTGGCCCGCCCCTTCTGTGGCACGAACCCCTTATCCCCTTCGTCTTCGTGATGTTCCTGTACAACAAGAAAAAGCACATGGAGCCCCTCTACGCCCTGACGCCCCGGTACAACCCCCTGTATTACGCCACCGGCCTTTTCCTGCTGGTGATCGTGGGCCAGTATTTCCGGAACCCAGTGTTGACCTCCCGGCTGGGGGGTGGCGGCGGCTTCCTGCTGTTCTACCGGTTTATGATCGACTTCATGCTGCTGGTCATGGTAGCCGATGAAAGCCAAACCCCCCAGGGGAGACGGCGGCTCCTGTGGGCCACCCTGGTCTCCGCCCTACTCACCACCCTGGTGGGGGTGCTGGCCTACCACACACCGGCAGTCTACCTCTTTTTGGACCGCCTGGGCTTTACCCGAGTGAAGGCCTGGAACATTACCATTGACCGGGTTTCCGGAGCCGTGCGGTTCCTGATGCTCCAAATCCCCTCCTACTTTGGTCTGCACCTTCTGGTCTTTAACCCCCTCCGCCTGAAACGATGGCTTCGGGTTCCCCTCCTACTGTTCTTCGGCTATACCCTGATCCTGAGCGGCGGCCGGTCCGTGTTCTGGGGGTCTCTGGTTTCCCTTCTGGTGATTACCCTGTTCCGGTTTCGTCGCCAGATGCTCCTCGTGATGACGGTGCTGCTGACCGCCGGACTTACGGCAACCGTGGTGACCCTGGCCCCCGATCTCGTGCCTCCCGCCTATCGGCGGGTCTTCAGGATTGTGGGAACGGAAAAGGAAATCTCCTCCGTGCGCTTTAACGTCCACCGGCTCATGATGGAGCAGATTGCAAAGAACCCCGTGTTTGGCGTGGGATTCAAGCCCGATGTTTTCATTGCGGAGTTCATTCCCCGAGAGGTGGCCTCTGAATTCGTATTGAAGAACCTAACCGGGGGAGGCCACGGTTCCTTTTACTCTCTGATGTACTTCTTCGGCCTGGTAGGACTCCTGCCTTACCTGTACGCCATCTGGCGGGCCCTGATGATCCTGTGGGATCTGCTACACAACAAGGACCCGGCCATCGGGGCCGAGGCAGCCCTGTATGCCGCCTGGTTCTTGACCACCCTGGCCATGTACTATGCCTTTTACCGGGGAGAAGCCCCCCAGCTGTTCTTTCTTTACGGCCTGATCACGGGCCTGGCCATTGAACAAAGGCTTAGAGAAGAGCAGGAAACGGTGGTTCCCTCCGCCGCTACAGTCCCGTCGGCAGCTCGATGAACTCGTAGGGCAACTGGAAGGTTCGCTGGAGGTACTCTCCCAGGGCCCGCACGCCCAGCCGTTCGGTGGCGTAGTGACCGTAAAACGCCACGTTCACGCCGTACTCCGCGGCCATCCAGTAGCTGGCATGATCGGTTTCCCCGGTCACCAGGAGGTCGACCCCCTCCTCTGCCACCTGGGGCAGCAGGCTGATGGCCTTCCCGGAAATCACGGCCACCCGTCGCACCTCGGAGGGGCCAAAGGACCACAGAACCGGGGTCTTCCCGAAGTAGGCGTTGAGTTCCTCCAGAACCCCGTCCAGGGGACGGCCCGCGGGGAATTCCACCAGCCGCCCGATCTTTACGCCGTGGTAGTCGCCGAAGTCGCCGGCATCGGGCCAGCCCAGGTCGCGGACCAGAACGGCGTTGTTCCCGAATTCCGGATGCAGGTCGAGGGGCAGATGGGCCGCGTAGAGGGCCACGTTGCCCCGGATGAGTTGCCGGACCCGTTTGTACAGGGGGCCGGTAATGGGCAAAACCTTGCCCCAGAATAGGCCGTGATGCACGATCAAGAAATGGAGGTTCCGGCGGATGGCCTCGGCCACCGCCCGCTCTGAGATGTCCACAGCCACCCCAACCCGACGAATCTCGCCCTCGTTGTCTACCTGAAGGCCGTTCAACGAAACATCGGGGATTTCATGAACCCTCAGCACCTCATCCAGATGCCGAGCCAGTTCCCGAGCCGTCATGGAACAATCCCTCCGGTTTCTTGAGGTTCAAATGCCGATAGGCCAGGGGTAGGGCCACCCGGCCCCGGGGAGTGCGCTGGATAAACCCTTCCCGAATGAGGAAGGGCTCGTACACCTCCTCCAGGGTTTCCGGGTCTTCACCCACGGCCATGGCCAGGGTTTTGAGGCCCACGGGGCCACCCCCATAGGTTTCGATAAGGCGCAACAGGATCCGCTTGTCCATTTCATCCAAACCCCGTTCGTCCACCTCCATCCGGTCCAGGGCGTATCGGGCGATTTCCTGGTCGATGACACCATTGCCCTTGACCTCAGCGAAGTCGCGCACCCGGCGCAGCAAACGGTTGGCGATGCGGGGGGTTCCCCGCGAGCGACGGGCGACCTCCCGCAGCCCTTCCTCGGTGTAGGCCACCCCCAGGATGCCAGCGCTTCGCTTGAGGATCTGGAGGATTTCGTCGGCGGAATAATAGTCCAGGCGGAAGGTAATGCCAAACCGGGCCATGAGGGGCGAGGTGATCATGCCCGCCCGGGTCGTGGCCCCCACCAGGGTAAACGGGGGCAGGTGGATCTTGACCGACTGGGCACCCGGACCCCGGTCGATCAGGATATCGATCCGGTACTCCTCCATCGCGGAATACAGGTATTCCTCCACCGGCCGGGGGATCCGGTGGATCTCATCGATGAACAGGATGCCGCGCGGCTCCAGAGAGGTAAGCAGCCCGGCCAAATCGGCTGGTCGCTCGAGCACCGGCCCCGAGGTGGCCTTGATCTGCACGCCCAGCTCATGGGCAAGGATGTGGGCCAGAGTGGTTTTGCCCAGACCCGGAGGACCATGAAGCAACACATGGTCCAGGGCCTCGCCGCGCCGACGGGTGGCCTCAACAAACACCTGGAGGTTTTCCTTAACCCGGGTTTGCCCGATGAACTCCCGGAAGGTGCGCGGCCGCAGGGTACGTTCCAGCTCCCGCTCCTCTGCACCCAGGGGTTCCGGTGTGGTCAGCCGCGGTTTTGCCATGGCACTCCCTTCCGTTGTCCTTGAGTATGGGGCAAAACCCGGCGGTACCCAAGCCGGGATCGAACCCGCAGAAGGCACCAGGGAAAAGACCCATGCCGACCGGCCTCCAGGAGCTCTGGATTTACAGCCCGCCACCCGGCTGGCTTTGATCCTGAGCCCCGGCAGCGGGTCCTGAGGAACGAAGCGAGCGGGTTGTCTTATTCTTCAGCTCGGAAGACCACGCGGTCCCCCACCCGTAGCTGGTGCACGAAAAGGGCGTGGTAATCTTTGTACTCTTCCCCGGTCACCTGGACCTCCTGACGGTTGATCTGACGCAGCACCGAGGGCGGAACATTGATCAGGAAGTAAAACCCACCGGGCTCGGTGTACAGGCCCAGGAGTTCGTAGTGACGTTCAGGATCGGGCTCGTGGGTGCAGAGCATACCGTGGATCCCACAAACCGCTCCGCTGATGACTCCCTGGAGTTCCACGGTGGGCGCCTTTTCGGCTGCCATCGTTTTGGACTCCGCCGCAAGGGCCAGCGTGGGCAGCAACAGGGCCAGGGTCAGGATCCATTTTGCCATCGTACACCTCCTTAACTTGTTTGCTCAACTATACACGCTTGGCGGAGCCGCTGCAATCGCCCGGTTTCCGGAATGTTCGGCTCAGAAGGGCCGGAGGATCGGTGGGCCAGAAGCGCGGAGGCGGGCCCGCAGGCGCAGAGGTGGCGCCGCAGAGTCGGGCAGGACCAGCGCGGGGATCCGGCCATGCCGCCGCAGGTCGCCTCCGGGCCAGCGGAGCACCTGGAGCACGGTCACCGGCCGGAGCCCCGGATTCTCCCGGGTCCAGAGCACAAGCCAGGTGCCGGAGGCATCCCCCAGAAGCCCGGGCCGAAAGGCCCGGCGTTGCAGGTTCAGGTGCACCAGGCGGCACAGGCGCCCGCTCCAGTAAAGGGCAAGGCCCCGGCCGTGGCGGCGCCAGAACAGATGCCAGGGCCCTGTGCCCTGGCCCAGGGTGTCGGCCCAGAAGGGCGCGGGATCCAGTTCGCCCCGGGAATGGAGCACCACGACGCGTTCCTCCTCCGGCTCCTGGGACCCCAGCGCAGCCAGCGCCTGCCGCACGGCGGCCTCGTCGGGCAGCCAGAACATGGCCCCGGTCAGGCGCACATCCTGCAGGGCCTCCAGTTGCCGCACGAGATAGCCGCCGAGGTCCACGGTATCGGGCAGGCGCATGGGAAACGCCTGGAGCCAGGGCCGGAGGCGGTGCGGAGGAACCCCCAGGGCCAAAAGCGCCAGGCTGCTCTGGTACACGGCCTGATAGGGGTCCTTGAGGGCGCCCCAGTAGTGGCTCGGGTACATCATGGGGCACAGGACATCCACCAGGTTCAGGAAATCCAGGGGGTGCTGGCCGATGACATCGTTCTCATCCGCGGTCAGGAAGCAGGTGCGGCCGAAGAGGTCGGCCGACACGGTCAGGCTGTCGGGCAGGCCCTCCAGAAGTCGCTTGACAAAGGCCCGCAGGGTTCGGCGGCGCCATTGCTTCTGTTCT
Source organism: Caldifarciminota bacterium (assembly GCA_015489295.1). Next base: position 5,667 of record WGAB01000156.1, on the reverse strand, counting down.
TCGGTTTTGGGCTTGCGGGTGTCAGGCCAGCGGATGTAGTCCAGCTGGATCTCCTGGACCGGCAAGGCGGCCACGGCCCGGAGCACCGCCCGGTTGTAGGCCAGGGCGATGGTGTTCGTGGGAGTGAACCAGCGGATATAGGGGGAGGGCACCACCTCATAGAGCAGTGAGTCTCGCAGCACGGCGACCCGGGCGATCACCCGGAGCCCGTGCTGCCGCAGCAGGGAGACCGCCGATCGGAGGTCCCAGGTGGTATCGTAGGCGCTGGTTTGGGCGGCCAGCGGATGCTGAAAGGGCACGCCCACCCGGCCCCCAATGGTTTTGAGGTCCAGTACCACCCCGGAGATCCCCGGTGGCAGGGCCTGAACCCAGGCTTCCAGCTGGCCGCTGTGGCTGAGGGAAACCGCCCGGTCAAAGGGCAGATGCAGGGCGTAGGCCCCGAGGAGAAGGGTCCAGAGGAGGAGCATGGAGGGGGAACCGGTGGCGGGGCCGGCTTTTGCCGGCCCCGCCACCGCACATCACTCTTCTTCGGCCTGCTCCTTGCGGAGCTGTTCAATCACCCGCTGGGCGATCTCCCGGGGCACCTCGTCGTAATGCGAGAACTTCAGGGTGAAGGTGCCACGGCCCTTGGTGATGGACCGCAGGGTGGTGGCGTACTTGTAGAGTTCCGCCAGCGGCACATGGGCCCGGATCTTCTGGTACCGGCCCTCGGCCTCCATGCCCAGGATGCGGCCCCGGCGGGCGTTGATGTCGCCGATGATGTCGCCCATGTACTCCTCGGGCACGATGACTTCCAGCTCGTAGATGGGCTCCAGGAGGTACGGATCGGCCTTTTCCTCGGCGTCGCGGAAGGCCATGGACCCGGCGATCTCAAAGGCCAGGTTGGAGGAGTCCACCGGGTGGTACTTGCCGTCGTACAGGGTCACCTTGACATCCACCACGGGAACGCCGGCCAGCACACCCTTTTCCATGGCCTTCTTGATGCCCACCTCCACAGAGGGCCGGAAGTTCTGGGGAATGGCGCCGCCGAAGATGGCGTCCACGAACTCGTAGCCCTGGCCCCGCGGCAGCGGCTCAATCTTGATGTAGCAGATGCCGTACTGGCCGCGGCCGCCGGTTTGCTTCACATACTTGCCCATGCCCTGGGCCGGCTTCCGGATGGACTCGCGGTACGGGATCTTGGGCTTCTCGGTGAGGATCTCCACGCCGAACTTTTCCTTGAGTTTCGCCACGATCACATCCAGGTGCAGCTCACCCAGGCCCGAGATCAGGGTTTGCTTGAGTTCGGGGTCGTAGCCGAAGGTGAAGCTGGGGTCTTCGTTGTGCAGCCGGTTCAGGCCGGCCATCACCTTTTCTTCGTCCTCGCGGGTCTTGGGCACGATGGCGATGGAGATCTTGGGCTCGGGGAAGTCAATGCCCTCAAAGGCGCCCTTGAGGTCCTTGTCGCGCAGGGTGTCGCCGGTATGGGTGTCCTTCAGCTTCACGAGCACGCCCATCATGCCGGCCTCCAGCGCCTTGACCTCCTTGCGCTCCCGGCCGGTCATGAGGTACACCTGGTTGATCTTCTCGGGCCGTTCGGTGCGGGCGTTGATGAGTTCGTCGCCCGACTTCACGGCCCCGGAAAACACCCGCACGAAGTACAGTTCGCCCACATGGGGCTCGGAAAAGGTCTTGAAGACCAGGGCGGTGGTCTTGTCCAGGTCCGGCGTCACCTCGGTTTCCTCGCCCTCCGGGGTGCGGAGGATCTCCGGCGGGCGGTCGGCCGGCGACGCGGCGAAGTCCACCAGAAAGTCCAGGAGTTCCCGCACGCCCAGGTCGGCGGCGGCATCGCCGAACAGGATGGGGAAGAGCTCGCCCTGCACGATGCCCTGGCGCAGGGTTTCCCGGATGGAGGCCTCGTCGATCTCCTCGCCCTCCAGATAGCGGTTCAGGAGGTCTTCGGAAAGCTCAATGATGCTTTCCAGGGTGGCCTCGCGCCAGGCCTGGGCGGTATCCGGGTCGTCCACGCCCTCCAGGTTGCCCTTCAGGAGGTCCACCACGCCGGAGAAGTTGCCGCCCTTGCCCACCGGAAACTGCACGGGCACCGCCTTGTTGCCGAAGATGCTCTGGATTTCCTGGACCACCTGAACGGGGTCGGTTTCCTCCATCTTGCACTTGTTCACGAAGAAGAAGCGGGGCAGGCCGCGTTTGACGGCGAGTTTCCAGTAGTTTTCGGTGCCCACCTCCACGCCTTCCTGCACATTCACCACGAAGAGGGCGTTGTCGGCCACCCGCAGGGCGGAGTGCACTTCGGCCTCAAAGTCAAAGTAGCCCGGCGTATCCAGGAGGTTGACCCAGGTGTTCCGGTGGTTGAAGTGGGCGAGGGCGAGGTTGATGGTGATCTTCCGTTTGACCTCTTCGGGATCCGAGTCCAGGATGGAGGTTCCCTGGTCTACCGAGCCCTTGCGCTTGGTCACCCCGGTGGCGAAGAACATCGCCTCAGCCAGGGTGGTTTTGCCGGAACTGCCGTGTCCCACCAGTGCAATGTTCCTGATCTTGTCGGCCTTCAAGACTCACTTCCTCCTTTCTTCCGGCGGGCGGTTTGCCACAGTTTCAAAAGCGCCGTGCCCCCGAGGGTGATCCACAGGGGGGTTTTGCCCCCGGTCCGGGGCACCCATTCGGCCACGCGCCGCAGGGCTTCCAGGCCACCCCGCACCCCTTTCAGGCTCTCCTGCAGGTCTTCCAGCAGCGTATTGCTCTTCTGGGTGGCCTCCTTCAGGTTCCGTGTGATATCCGGCAAATCCCGTTCCAGGTCCTGCAGAAGACGCCGGATCTCCTGCAGGGTCTGGCGAAGATCCTGAACCAGAACCAGAAGGGCGACGGTGCCGACCAGGATCACCAGGATGAAGACGGAAAGAGCAACGGCGGCAAGGACTTCCATGGTCGGCAAATGTTAAACTTGGGCCTCAGGGGTGTCAACCGAAACGGTCGGCAAATAGGGGAGAAGGTCGGCGGCGCTCTTCCGGAGCACATCGTAAATCAATTGGCGCACCTCGGCGCTGGTGCGCGCCTGGAGCACACGGCGCTTCAGGACCTGGAGTTCCTCCATGGAGAGGTGGCGGATGATCTCCTTGGAGGGCAGCAGGGCGGCCGGGGCCACCGAGAGTTCGTCCACACCCAGGGCCACCAGCAGGGGGATGCCCAGGGGATCGGAAGCCATTTCGCCGCACACCGAAACCAGCAGGTTGCTGCGGCGCGCGCGGTGCACCACCCATTCCAGCAGCCGCACCACCGCGGGATGGAACGGATCGTACAGATAGGAAACCCGGGGGTTCCGGCGGTCCACCGCCAGCACATACTGGGTGAGGTCGTTGGTGCCGATGCTGATGAAGTCCACCAGGCCCTCCAGGAGCTCCACGGTGAGGGCGATGGAGGGCACCTCCACCATCACCCCCACGGAGGGCACCTGCACCTCCGGGCCCATCTCCTGCACCACCTGCTGGAAGAGGTCCAGGAATTCCTCCACCTCCTCCACGGTGGTCACCATGGGCAGCATCACCTTGAGGTTACCCTTCTCGTTGGCCCGGAGGATGGCGCGCAGCTGGCGCACCAGGGTGTGTTTTTCCTTTAGGAGGGCCCGAATGCCCCGCAGCCCCAGGAAGGGGTTCCGCTCGGGCTGGCCCAGGATCTTGTCGCCGCCGATGTCAAAGATGCGGATGGTGGCGGTGTGCGGGTACACCTTGGCCGACAGGGCACGGTAAATGCGCTCCTGCGAGGCCTCGTCGGTGTGGCCGGAAAAGAAGAGTACCTCGGTGCGGAACAGGCCGACGCCGCGGCGCTCAAACCGGTCGATGATGTCCATCTCCTCCGGGAAGTCCAGGTTCATCTTGAGGGAGAGTTCCCGGCCGTCGCGGGTGACCGCCGCCTGGCCCACCAGCTTCTTGAGGCCCTGGTGGAACGCCTGGAGCTGCATCTGGCGCTCCCGGTAACGGTCCAGGGTGGACTTCCGGGGGTGGATTACCGCGAGGCCCCGGTTGCCGTCCACGATGGTCAGGGTGCCGTTTTCCACGCCCTCAAAGGACGAAACCCCGAAGACGCCGGGGATGCCGAAGTCGCGGAGCAGGATGGCGGTGTGGGAGGTGGCGCCGCCGGCCTGAAGCACGACGCCGGCGATGTCGCGTTTGACGAGCGTCAGGGTGTCCCGCACCGAGAGGTCCACGGCGAACACCACCTCGCCGGCCTGCACCTCCTGCACGGCCTCAGGGCCCAGGGGCTGCATCTTGTACACGAGTTCCCGGGCCATCTGCTGGATCTCCAGGGAACGATCCTGGAAGTAGTGGTGCTCGCCCTCCTTGAGGGAACGGGCCAGGTCGCCGGCCACCCGGAGCACGGCGTACTCGGCGGTGTACCGGTCGCGGCGCACCACCCGTTCCACATTTTCCACAAACCGGGGGTCCTGGAGGATCATGATCTGGGCTTCCACCAGCTGGGCCAGTTTCTGGGGAAGCCCGCGTTTGGAGGCTTCAAACTCGGCGATGAGTTCGGCCCGGGCGCGGTGGAAATCTTCCAGTTCCCGTTCCACCCGGTCGGGCGGGATCTTGCGCCCGGTGACCGCCACCTCCTGCCGGAGCAGCACCCGGGCCGGACCGATGCCGATCCCGGGGGATGCCGGGATGCCGGTCAGGAAGCGTTCGCCATTCTTATTCTTCGCCAAAGCCATCCTCCACGAGCCGGGCCAGTTGTTCCACGGCCTCCTCTTCGTCGGGGCCCTCAGCCCGGATCACCAGTTCCGTGCCCTTGGGGGCCACGAGCATCATCAGGCCCAGGATGCTTTTGCCGTTGACCTCGGCGCCGTCCTTTTCCACGGTGATCTCCGAGCGAAACTGGCCGGCCAGCTTCGCAAAGGCCATGGCCGGCCGGGCATGGAGCCCCAGGGTGTTGACGATCTTCACCCGTTTTTCCTTCATCGGTTCGCGATCACAGGAAGGACAGGGTATAGTCCAGGAGTTGCAGGCCACGTTCCCGTTCCACGAAGTTGACCACCTTGGAGAGCAGGGTGTTGGCGCCCCGGGTGTCGGCCGCGGCCACGGCCACGAGCAGCCGGGAGCGCTGCCACAGGTTCTGGCCGTCGATCTCCGCCACCGACACATTGAACCGGCTGCGAACCTTGTCCTTGAGGCCCTTCACGATCACGCGCTTCTGCTTGAGCGAGGTGCACTCCGGGATATAGAGGTCCAGTTCCAGGATCCCCACGGGCATGGAAACCCTCCGGTTTTTACGCCTTTTTCACCTCAACCAGGCGATAGGCCTCCAGGATGTCGCCCGGGCGGTAATCGTCAAAGCCCTGCACCTTGATGCCGCACTCATAGCCCTGGGCGACCTCCTTGACATCCTCCTTGAAGCGCTTCAGCGAGGCCACCCGACCCTCGTGGATCACCTCGCCGTCGCGGCGGATCCGGATGTTGGCGTCCCGGCGGATCACCCCCCGCAGCACATAGCAGCCGGCCACATGGCCCACCTTGGGCACGCGGAACACCGCCCGCACCTCGGCCTCACCCAGCACCTCCTCCTGGATCTCGGGCTTCAACAGGCTCTTAAGCAGGAGTTCCACATCCTCCAGGAGGTCGTAGATGAGGCGGTAACTCTTGATGGTGACCCCCTCGCGCTTGGCCGCCTCGCGGGCCTTGC
>WGAB01000155.1 GCA_015489295.1 Caldifarciminota bacterium | reverse complement strand
TCTTTGCGCAGGGCCAGCAGGTAAAAGACCTCTGCGCGGATGGCCTTCATGGCGTTCATATCGTGAACCGGCAACTGGAAGAGTTTGCGCGAGAGCCAGTTGTAGATGCCCGAGACCACGCGCTTGGGGTAGTCGCCCTGTTTCCAGCCCACGGCCAGATCGTACCCTTCCTTCAGGACCTTTTCGGCGAGTTTCAGGGCGTCGTCCAGGGTGTACTGGAGATCGGCGTCAAACACCACGAAGACCTCGCCGGTGGCCAGGCTGGCTGCGGTGACCAGCGCGGCGGTTTTGCCCAGGTTTTTGGAGTGGCGGCCGAGTTTGACGAAGGGTTGGAGCCCGGGCCGGCGCTGGAGTTCCTGCTGCAGGGCCTGGTACGTGCCGTCCCGGGAGCCGTCGTCCACGATCACGGCCTCCAGATCGTGCGGGGTGAGCTGCCGGGCCCGGATAAAGGCCTCCAGTTCTTCCAGCAGGTACGGCACCACCTCCCGCTCGTTGTAGGCCGGGATCAGCAGGCTCACCCTGGCCATGGCTCCCTTTAAAAGCCTCCGGCAGCCACCAGCACCATCTGTTTGGGCTGCAAATACTTGCGGGCTACCCGCACCACATCCTCAGGCCGCACCTGCCGCAAAAGCCGGATCTGGGCCAGGTCGTACTCGTAGCCCGGATCCAGGTACTCATAGAGCGACAGGAAGTAGGCCTGGTTGATCTTCTTCTGGTGGTACCGCAGGTGGCTGCCCCAGGAGGCGTTGACCACCCGGCGGATCTCCTGCTCGGTGGGCGGGTTCTGCACCAGTGACTCCAGCATTTCCTGCATGCCCTTCCGGGCTTCGGCGTACTTGTGGGAACTGGTGCCCATCACCAGGGCGAACACGCCCACGCCCGGGCTGTAGAACCGGGTGAAGGCGCCCAGCCGATAGGCCAGGCCGCGTTTCTCCCGCAGTTCACCAGCCATGCGGTCGGAGAGGACCATGGCGGCCACCCGCAGCGCCGGCGCATCCAGGTCGCGGAGCCCCGGAATCTTGGTGCCCATGTAGATGTAGGCCCGTTTGCCAGGCACCGGGATTTCCACCGTCTGGGGCTCCACCGGCTTCAGGGCGGCCGTGTCCGGGGCCAGGTCCGCCGAGCCCGACCAGTCGCCGAACAGTTTCCGCACCCGTTCCAGAACCCAGGGCGCCGGCCGGTCCGACACGATGGTCAGGATGCAGTTCGCCGGCACATAGGCGGCCTGGTAGTACCGCACCAGATCATCGCGTGTGATCTCGGCCATCGATTCCGGCGTGCCCAGGATGGGGTGGGCCAGGGGAGAACCCTGGAACAGCAGGCTGTAAAAGCGGTTGCGGGCCACCTTGTCGGGGATGACCTGGCTCTCGCGGAGGGTGGCCAGCACCCGGGCCTTGATCCGGGCCAGTTCCTTTTCCGGAAAGGTCGGCCGGCGAACCAGCAGGGCAAAGAAGTCCAGGGCCGGTTCCAAGTTTTCGGAGAGCACCTTGAAGCGGACATAGGCGAAGTCGCGGGAGTTGTAGTAGTCGTCAAAGGGGAAGTAGGGGTTGTCGTGGGTTTTCAACTGGGCGCCCAGCTCCTCAATGCGCCGGGCGATGGCCTGGCGGTCCAGGTCGCCTGCCCCCTGGTCCAGCATCATCTGCACCAGGTTGCTTTCTCCGGGTTTCTTCTCAAAGGCCATCCGGTGGCCCACCAGGAGGTGGATCGCACTGACCGGGCTTCCGGGCACGGTTTTCACGATCACCGTAAGCCCGTTGGGCAGGACGGTTTTGACAATGGGTTTTTCGGTTTTTTGAACGCAGCCCAGGGCCAGCACCGCGGCAGCCATAAGCCCCAGGCCGGCGGCTCTCAGGGTGTTCATCGGGCACCTCCCGGTCCTACGATGACGGCCACATACCGCAGGGGCTGGAACACGGCCTGCCCCGCTGCCAGCACCTGGTCCCGCGATACCTGCCGGATGCCGTCGTAAAAACGCTGGTACAGGTCGTAGCTGCCTCCGAGGGCCACCCAGTAGGCCAGATACATGCCCTCGTAGGTGAAACTCTCCGTGGTAAAGTAATGGTCGGCCACGAGGGCCGTTCGGGTCCGGCGCACCATGTCATCCGTGATCCAGGAAAGGTCGGAC
>WGAB01000154.1 GCA_015489295.1 Caldifarciminota bacterium | reverse complement strand
GATGTGTATAAGAGACAGGGCTAAAGCCGCTCCTACGGTGAGGCCAGCCGTCGGGCCTTCGATAGGAGCAGCCGCTTTGGCGGCGACCTCCCGAACCCGCCCCGACGCCGTTGCCGCCCTTCCTTGCATTTTCGGGGGGACGGGGTGTAAGATTGCGATGGTGGATCCCTGAAGGGGAAAGGAGGGTATATGGAGGGTTCGCTACGGCGCCTTTTTGGAGGGGGCGTCTTCCTCGGTTTCCCATTTACCACCGGCTTGCGCCGAAACAGCGGGCAGGAGTATGCGTCTCCTGCCACAAGGGAGGTATGCCATGGGGTTTTGGAGGATTGCGAGACGGGCGGCCGCCCTCCTGGGCCTGGCCGCCACCCTGCTCTATGCCCAGGGTGTGGATACCCTGTATGTGGAGGATTTCAACGACGGGGACCTGAGCGACTGGAACCTGGTCCGGCAACTGGGAGGGGAGGTGGACACCACCCGTGCCGCGGTCCATTCCCCGCCCTATGCCCTTCGGGCCTTTGCCCCGGGGTACGATGCCGTGGCAAATGCCCGATCCCCGTTCGTAGATTTCCCGCGATGGCGCCAGTATCGCGTGACCTTCTGGTTCGAAACCCCGGTGGACACCAACGAGTACCTTATAGCCTTTGACAACGGCGATGTCTTCCTGATGGTCATCGGCAGCGATCTGTACGCTGCTACGGGCACCCGGGGCGCCGAAAAATGGGACTGGATCGCCCCATTGGGGGTAGACACCTTTCACTTCATTGACCTGCGGGTCCGCCCCATGAACGGCCAGTTTGATGTGTATGTGGACGATACCTTTCGCGCCACCCTGCCCACCTTTTATGGGAGCAACGATACCTTCCGTGTGGGCTTCTACGGTGATGGCTACGGCGAGGGCTACTGGGACGACTTCTGTATCACCATCTGGCCGCGGATCCAGGCCATCGCCGGGGTGCCCGACCACTCCCAGCCGCCCCAGAGCGGGACCTGCTGCTGGAGTGTGCCCATGGCCAGCGTGAACCTCCTGGAATACTGGGCGACTCAGGGTCTCGCACCCGGCATCCTGGACGGCTGGAACTGGGATGTGGCCGCCGATTCCGTGGGGTGGTTCCTGGGGACCAACGGCACGGGCAGCCCGGACCGGGAAAACAACCCCTCTTTCCCCCTCAAGGGCACCCGGCTGGACGACATCTTCCCCGGCCTTTCCGACTTTGCCGCGTGGGGCGGAGATACCCCCGACACCTTTTCCGTGCCCTGGTCTCCCAACGCCTCCAAAACCGAGTGGAACCTGGAGGGCGGCACCTACGACTACTGGACGGCCTATCAGATCCAGGCCGACTCCGGCCTGCCCTCCCTCGTGGTCTTCATGTTCTGGAACCTGGACACCCTGCGGGCGGCCGTGTACGACACCGTTCTGCAGGACACCGTGTACTTCTACACCTGGGGCCCTTATGCCGACAGTTCGGTGAGCCCCCGGGAATACTGGAACAGCGAGATGCTGGTGGGCCACGGGGTCACGGGCGTGGGGTACTACCAGTTCTATGACCCCGATGGCGCCGCCGGCGCCGCTCCCTGCACCACCTGGATACTGGTCCACGACACCTGGGCTGGCACGCCGCGCACCCTGGCGGTGCCCTGGGATTGGGTGCTGGGCGTGGTCACCGCCCGGCCCCACGGCGTGCTCGCAGCGCCGCCCCTGAAGATCACCTCCATCGGCTGGGATCCCCAGCATCCCCCCTTCTTCACCGCCTACGAGGCCTTTGCCAACCTGGAGAACACCTCGGACACCCTGATCATCACCGGCATGGGCTTTGGGTTCCGTCAGCTCACCTGGGGTTTCTGGGGCCATGAGGTGGACTTTTCCTCCGGCACCCTGGATACCCTGTATCCCGGCGAAACCCGCCAGGTGTACGCCCCGGACTTCTTCACCGAAGAGGGGTTTGCCGATTCTATCCACCGCTGGGAGATGGAGAACCTGGAGTTCCAGACCTGGGAGATCAGTGTTCGGAACCCCACCACGGGCGATGTTTTCGCGTTTAACGAGGGGCCTTCGGCCCACCG
>WGAB01000153.1 GCA_015489295.1 Caldifarciminota bacterium | reverse complement strand
GCGAACCCCAGGAGCGCCCCGGGCTCTGCCAGGATGATGTCGCCCAGCGACGCAAAGGACGCCATGACTCCGCCCATGGTGGGGTCAGCCAGGATGGTAATGTAGGGCAATCGCGCCTCCTGGAGTTCCACAACCCCCACCACGGTTTTGGCCATCTGCATCAACGACAGGATGCCCTCGTGCATGCGGGCGCCGCCGCCCGAAGCGGTCAGCGACACAAAGGGCAGGCGGTGCTCCAGGGCGTGCCGCACCCCCCGCACGAACTTCTCGCCCACCACCGAGCCCATGGAGCCCCCCAGGAACCGGAAATCCGTGAGGAACAGCACGGTTTTATAGCCGCCCACGGTGGCCTCGCCCACCCGGGCCGCCTCCCGCAGGCCGGTTTTCTTCTGGGATTTCAGGACCTTTTCCGGGTACTGGGGGAAGTTCAGGGGATCCTTGGATTCCAGATCGGCCGCGATCTCCCGGTCAAAGTCGCCGGTGTCGGTGAGGATGCGCAGGTAATCCGGGATGCCAATGCGGAAATGGTACCCGCAGTGCGGGCACACGTGGAGGTTTTCCTCCAGTTTGGGCAGGTACAGGAGTTCGCCGCACTTCTTACACTTCAACCACTTGCCCGACGGGATCTCGCGAGGCTTCAGGTCTTCGGGCTTTCGGGAACGGAAAAGCATGGCTCCGTCAATTATAACCGTGGCACCGGAACGACACAAAAGGGCTCAGGGCCCGGACAACAGCCGAAGTCGCCGGTGGAGCCAGGCCACGGGGACGAGCAGGAACAGGTCGCCCAGGGTCGCCGCCACGCGGGTGATCAGGGCGGCCAGGGGAGCAAGACCCGGCCCCAGCACGGGCTCCAGCACCACGGTGAGCACGCCCTCGCGCACGCCGAGGCCGCCGGGCGCGAAGGGGGCTACGAGCCCCAGGATCCAGGCCAGGGCGAAGGCGGTCAGCAGCGTGGCATAGGGCAGCCGGAGGCCGAAGGATCGCAGGAACAGGTAATGCCCCAGCACCCGCAGAGCCCAGATGCTGAGGAAGATCAGGAACCACACAAACAGGTGCCGGTAATCCCACCGGACCTCGGGCACATCCCGCCCCAACCGGCGCAACGCCCCACGCACCACCGAGGGGTGGAGCATCAGGAAAAAGAAGACCAGCACGGCGAGCGGCGCCCAGCGGGGAATAGGCGGCAGCCCGGGAAACCACGCCTGGGTGAGGGCCGGCAGGGTGGCCAGCCCCCAGGCGAGGCCGGCCATGAGGTCCAGCCCCATCTCCACGGTCACACTCCACAGCACCAGGCCCCGTCGGCCTTCGGGCACCAGATACACCCGGCCGAGCACCACCCACACCTTGCCCGGAATGTAGCGGCCCAGGCGGGAAAGCGCCCAGGCGTAGTACGCCCGGTCGGCAGGGATCCACTGGCCGGTGCGGCTCAGAATGTCGCGCCACACAAAGGGCATCACGGAGTTGGCCAGGGCCAGCAAAGAGAGGCCCGCCAGAGCCAGGAACGGCGAAAACTGCCAGGGATACTGCCGGAGGGTGTCCAGGTGCTGCACCACCCGGTACACCACGAAGGCCACGAGCCCCAGGACCAGAAGTTGGCCCAGCAGGCGCCATCCACGGCGGGCACGCTGGGAAGGGGCCAAGGTTCAGTACCGCTCCACCGGGTACCGCCAGTCCTTGTCCAGGCACATGGAGGAGATCCGGGTGATGGTGGGCGGGCGGCGCTTGTGCTCGTTCCGGATGACCCTTTGGTAGAGGTCCTGCACGGCCTCCTCCGGGAGTTCCAGCACCTGGGCGGTTTCCCGCACCGAGAGTTCCAGGTCCACCAGGCAGAAGAGCACGCGGTCAATCTCGGCGTAGGTGTGGCCCAGTTCCTCCTCGTCGGTCTGGCCCTTCCACAGGCCGGCGGAGGGTTTCTTTTTGATGATGTTGGCGGGCAGGCCCAGGTACTCGGCGAGTTGCCACACCTGGGTTTTATAGAGGTCGCCGATGGGATAGATGTCGGCAGCCAGGTCGCCGTACTTGGTGCCGTAGCCAAGGAGCAGTTCGGTTTTGTTGGAGGTGCCCACCACGATGTAGCCCAGCAGGTTGGCGTACAGGTAGTTCAGGATCATCCGGACCCGGGGTTTGACATTGGCCAGGGCGAGCCGCCGGACGGCCTCGGGAAAGTCGTTGTCGGGCATGTAGGACTGGAACAGGGCCACAGCGTCGTTGATGGCGATCACCCGGTGAGGAATCTGGTGCTGCTCCACGAGGTTCAGGGCATCGCGCAGGTCCCATTCCGGGGTCACCCCCTCTTCAGGCATGATGAGGGCGAGCATCCGGTCGCCCAGGGCCTGCTGGGTCAAAAGGGCCACGAGCGAGGAGTCAATGCCCCCGGAAAGGGCCACGAGCCCGCCCCGGGCCCCCACCTTTTCCACCCGGGTCTGGATGGACTTGACCAGGATCCGGGTGATCACCGGC
>WGAB01000152.1 GCA_015489295.1 Caldifarciminota bacterium | reverse complement strand
GGCCTGGAGAGCCGCCTGCTCGGCGTGGGAAAAGGCCTGGGTGGCGGTTCCCTCTTCGCCGGAAATCCAGTCCACGGCGGTATAGGCCGTGAGGTCCACGGTGCTGTCCTCTACGAACTCGTTGGAGGCCGAGTTGAAGCCGATGCCCAGTTGCCGGAGGGCGAGGCCGTGGTCCACCACATAGTCAAAGGTGTTCTGGGTGCCCTGGGTGCGGTCGAAGCCGTTGACCACCAGCACGGGATTGGGCGTGGCCATCACCATGGCGCCGCCCACCTCGGTGAAGGGTGAGGTGCCGTAGGCGTTGGTGGCCCGCACCTTGTAGAACCGCACCGTGCTCTCGGGGAGCACCGGGGTATTGTAGCTGTTGCCGTACACATGGGCGACCAGGCTGAAGGTTTCGCCGTCCTCGCTCTCGTACACATCGTAGCCCGAGGCGTTGGACACGGCGGTCCACTGCACCGTGAGCCGGTACGGACCCGACAGGTACACCCGGATGGCCGTAGGCTGGGCCGGTGGCGTGCCCTCGGCAAAGTGAGCAGCGAGTTCCTCCCAGAGCTCGGGCCGGGTGCCGTCGTAGGTGAGCGCCCACATGCCCGTGCCCTGGAGGTCCTGGGCGTTCACCAGGTCGTACTTCAGGCCCAGGGAGGAGTCGTTGTCAAACCAGCACTGGTACCACTGGCTACCGGCCTGGTACCGGTACCAGGGGGTCTGGCTCTCGGTGTCCCACAGGAGGCCGTAGGCCTGGGCCTCGGCAATGGCTGCGGTGTAGAGCACCGCGCTGCCGCTCCCGGTGGTGCTGGAATGGGGATAGGGCCCCACGGTGGGCCACTTGTAGCCATAGTAGGGAACCCCGAGGATGATCTTGTCGCGCTGGTTCCCGGAGTTGGTCACCCAGTACTGCACGCTGCCGGTGACGTTGTAGGTCCAGCCGGTGAGCGGGGCCACGGGCCCGGCCTCGTCGCTGCCCGGCCAGTGGAAATCGTAGCCCATGATGAAGAGGCCGTCGGTGACCGTGGCCAGGGTTTGGGGATCGTACCGGTTGCTCCAGTTGATGGCCGGCACATCAATGGTAAGGTGCTTGCCCCGCGCGTGGAGCGAATCGGCCAGCAGGGTCATAAAGGCGTTCACCAGGTCGCGGTCCGAGGAGTAGGGGAACTCAAAGTCAATGTTCACGCCGTCGGCGTTGCCGGCCTCCGCCTGCTGCAGGATGGTCTGGATCGCCTGGTCGCGGTAGGTGGTCAGGATGCTGTGGATCGCATCGGCGTCAAACACGATGATGACCAGATGGGCCTCCACGCCGTGGGCGTGGGCCGAATCCACCACGGGCGCCCAGGCGCCGGGCCAGCCGTGGCTGTTGGCCACCTGGCCCAGGCTGTTGAGTTCAATGCCGAAGCAGGCGATGTGGGTGAGGAGGTCCCAGTGGATCAGGGCATAGGAATCCAGCCGCCAGTAGGGCAGGAAGCCGTAGATCGTTCGGTACAGGGTGCGGGGGCGGGGCTGCAGGTCGCGCGGGCGCCGGAAGGTTTCGGGCTCCGGCACCGGAAAATCGCGGTAGTACCGGTACTCCAGTTGATGGATCGAGGGGGGCGGCGACGCCTGAAGCCAGGTTTGGGCGAAGGATTCCCCGGTTTTGGGGTCATGGCCGAATCCCGCAAGGACGAGGCTCAGCAGGGCAAGGGTTTGCATGCCTTCAATGGTATGGCACCCTTGCGGGGCAAGAAAACCGCCGGGGGCGGCGGAAGCCGCCCCCGGCGAGAAACAACAGCCGTTGGGAGGTTAGAGCTTCTTGTGGCAGAACCACCAGTCGTAGCAGTCGTACTGTTTCGGCCGCTCCTTGGCGGTTTTTACATCGGCAGCCGGCGGGATGATGACCTTGTCGCCCACCAGTTCGTTATTGGGCCAGTTGGCCGGGATGGCGACGCCGTGCTCGTCGGACACCTGGAACCCCTTGATCATCCGCAGGATCTCGTCCATGTTCCGGCCGAGCTCCTGGGGGTAATAGAGGATGGCGCGGATGATGCCCTTGGGGTCTACGATGAACACGGCGCGCACGGTGTTCGTGCCCTTGCCCGGGTGGATCAGCCCCAGCTGGTGGGACACCGTGCCGGTGTCGTCGGCGATGATGGGGAACTCGATCTTGACCCCCAGCTTCTCCTCAATCCACTCCACCCACTTGATGTGGCTGAACACCTGATCCACGCTCAGGCCGATGAGCTCGGTGTTGAGCTTGCGGAACTCGTCGTAGCGCTTCTGGAAGGCCACGAACTCGGTGGTGCACACGGGGGTGAAGTCGGCCGGATGGCTGAAGAGCACGAACCACTTGCCCTTGTAATCGTCGGGCAAGCACTTCTTTCCCTGGGTGGTCATGACCTCCAGGGAGGGAAACCGATCTCCGATCAACGGCATCCGGGTTGCCTCCATGGTGAAACCTCCTGTGGTTTGATGGTGCCCCGATGGCCTTTTGAGTATAGGGCGGGGGCTGTATAATTGCAAGCAGGTCGCTCTCAGGAATCGTTCCCGATAAGTCGACAACGAAGCGTGAAAGCAGACCCTTACGAACGTTGACACTCTCGTGGATTTTCCTCTAAACTTGCAATAGTTTTGGGGATTTTTGAGACATTCGGCGTCGCGGCCGGTATCAAAAGGAGGTGAGCGATGGACAACCTGATCCTCGCAAGGCTCCAGTTCGCCGCCACCACCGTGTACCACTTTTTCTTTGTGCCCCTCACGCTGGGGCTCTCGGTGCTGGTGGCGATCATGGAGACCCTGTACGTGAAAAGGGGGAAGGAGATCTACCGGAGGATGGCCAAGTTCTGGGGAACCCTCTTCGTGATCAACTTCGCCATGGGGGTCGTGACCGGGCTCGTGCAGGAGTTCCAGTTCGGCATGAACTGGTCCGAGTACTCCCGGTTCATGGGCGACATCTTCGGCGTGCCCCTGGCCATTGAGGCGCTCCTGGCCTTCTTCATGGAATCCGTGTTCCTGGGCGCCTGGATCTTCGGCTGGGACAAGATTTCCAAGAAGGCCCACGCTGTGGTCATCTGGCTCGTGGCCATCGGCTCCAACCTGTCGGCCCTCTGGATCCTGATCGCCAACTCCTACATGCAGCATCCCGTGGGCTACCGGCTGGAGGCGGCGCCTGGAACCCTGCTGGGCGTGCGGGCCGTGCTCGTGAACTTCTTCGCCGTGCTCACCAACCCCCATGTGTGGCTCCAGTGGCCCCATGTGTTCTTTGCCAGCCTCGCCACGGCCGGGTTCTTCATCCTGGGGATCAGCGCCTATCACCTGCTGCGGAACCGGGAGGTGGAGTTCTTCAGCGAGTCCATGAAGATCGGCGTGCGCGCCGCCCTGATCGGCACCATCCTGGTGACGCTGATCGGCCACTTCCAGGCCCAGTGGCTGGTAAAGCATCAGCCCATGAAGATGGCCGCCGCCGAGGCGCTGTGGGAGGATTCGGGCGATCCCGCCGGCCTCAGCCTCTTCGCCTGGATCGATGAGGCCAACCAGCGGAACACCGTGGACATCCAGTTCCCCGGCCTCCTGAGCTTCCTGGCCTACAACCGGTTTTCCGGTTCCGTGAAGGGCATCAAGACCCTGGAGGTGGAACAGGCCCAGGCCTGGGAAGCCCTGAAAAGGCAGTTCCCCTCCCTGGCCAAGTTCCCGGATCCGCCGAGCTTCGTGCCCCCGGTGGCCTGGAGCTACTGGAGCTTCCGCCTGATGGTGGGCATGGGGCTCCTGATGCTCCTGTTTGCCCTGTGGGGCTTTGTGGTGTGCCGGAAGGGCGACTTCGTGAACGCCCGCGGCTTCCTGCGGTGGCTGCCCCTCATGCTCTTCGCCCCCTACCTGGCCAACACCTTCGGCTGGCTTCTCGCCGAAATCGGCCGCCAGCCCTGGGTGGTGTACGGGCTGCTGCCCGTGCATATCGCCGTGTCGCCCAACGTGTCGACCGGAACCGTGGCCTTCTCCCTCGTGATGTACGTGCTCATCTACGCCCTGCTCATGATCGCCGACGTGTACCTTCTGGCCTACTACGGCAAAAAGGGGCCTGAGGCCGTCGCCGCGAAGTAAGGAGGCATGCCATGTTTCTGCAAACCCTTTGGTTCATTTTGATCGCCGTGGTGTTCGTCATGTTCTTCTTCCTGGAGGGGTTTGACTACGGCGTCGGGATTCTCTTGCCCTTCGTGGGCAAAACCGACGCCGAACGCCGGGTGGTGATCAACACCATCGGCCCCTTCTGGGACGGCAACGAGGTGTGGATGATCCTGGCGGGGGGCGCCATCTTCGCCGCCTTCCCCAACTGGTATGCCACCCTCTTCAGTGGGTTCTACCTGGCGCTCTTTCTGCTGCTGTTTGCCCTGATCGTGCGCGGCGTGGCCTTCGAGTTCCGCAGCAAACTGGAATCCGAAGGCTGGCGCCGCTTCTGGGATTGGATGCTCTTCCTGGGGAACGCGATTCCAGCCCTGCTCTGGGGCGTGGCCCTGGTGAACCTGGTGCGCGGGGTGCCCATTGACGCCCACATGCAGTATGTCGGCGGGTTCTTCACGCTCCTGAACCCCTACGCCCTGCTGGGCGGCCTCACCGTGTTCTTCCTGTTCACGCTCCACGGCGCCCTGTTCCTGAATGTGCGCACCACCGGCGCCATCCAGCAGCGGGTCAGGGCCCTGATCCCCAAACTCTGGGGTCTGGAGGTGATCCTCTACATCCTCTTTGTGCTGGCCAGCTTCGTGGCCACCCCCATCGCCTCCAAGCCGTTGGGGCTCGCCGCCGGCATCCTGGCCCTCCTGTTCCTGATCCTCGTGAAGTTCGCCGACGGCATCAAGGCCTTCGTGTGGGGCGCGCTGGCCGTGGTGTTCACCGTGATCACCTTGTTTGCCACCCTGTACCCCAACGTCATGGTTTCCAGCCTCAACCCCGAGTGGAGCCTCACCATTTACAACGCCTCCAGCAGCCAGTACACGCTGACGGTGATGACCATTGTGGCCGTGCTGCTCGTGCCCGTGGCCCTGCTCTACAATGTGTGGACCTACAGGGTGTTCAGCGAGCGCCTGGATGTGAGCAAGGTGGAAAAACTGGAGTACTGAGTTGCGGCCTTGAAACTCGACCGTCGTTTGATGAGGAAGGCGAGGGGGGCCACGGCCCCCCTCGCTGTTACTGTGGGCCTGGGCTTCGCCTCGGGTCTCTTGCTTATCC
>WGAB01000151.1 GCA_015489295.1 Caldifarciminota bacterium | reverse complement strand
TCCCTGGGCAGGTAGCCGCCCCGGTACGAGGCAATGCGGCCCTGCTGGTCGGCCCGGCGCACCAGGGCCTTTTTGAGCTTTTCCAGCAGCACCTCCACATTCAAACGGCTCCGGGCGAACACGATGGTCTTCACGCCGTGCTCGTAAAGAAACCGGGCCAGCTGATAGGTCTCCTCCAGGTAGTTGGCCCGGATCCCGTGCTCAGGATCCACAATGGGTGGCATCCAGAACAGGAAGTGCTTGCGGCCCTGGGGTGCGCCGCTCTCCCGGATCACCTGGAAGGGTTCGCCCAGGAGATTGCGGGCGTGCTCCGCAGGGTTGCCGATGGTGGCCGAGGTGGCGAGATACTGCACCTCGGTGCCGTAATGGCGCAGGATCCGCCGGAGCCGTCGGAACACATTGGCCACATGGCTGCCGAACACGCCCCGGTAGGCGTGGATCTCGTCCACCACCACGAAGCGCAGGCCCTGAAAGAGGTGCATCCAGGCCGGATGGTGGGGCAGGATGGCCTTGTGGAGCATGTCGGGGTTGGTCACCACGATCCGGCCCTCGTTCCGGATGGTCCGGCGGAGGTCACGGGGCGTGTCGCCGTCGTAGGTGTGGGCCCGGAGGGGCACCTGCAGCGCTTGCTCCAGGCGTTGCAGCACGGCCACCTGGTCCTGGGCCAGGGCCTTGGTGGGAAAGATGTACAGGGCCCGGGCCTCGGGATGCTGCAGCAGGTGGTTCACCACCGGCAGGTTGTAGGCCAGGGTTTTGCCGGAGGCCGTGGGGGTGGCCAGGAGCACATGGGTGCCCTGGCTTACGGCGTCCAGGGTTTCCCGCTGGTGCGCGTACAGCCGTTGAATGCCCAGGTGTTGCAGAGCCTCCCGAAGCCGGAGATCCAGGGTTTCTGGGAGGTCGGCCCACCGGGCCTCACGGGCAGGCAGGATCCGCCAGGCCCGGATCCGGCGGCGCAGGGTCTCATCCCGCCGAAGGACCTCCAGAACCTCCGGAACGCTCATGCAACCTCGGGTTCAGGGAGTTTGAAGATCTGATCCAGCACGTACCGGCGGATCTCCTCCACCGGCCGTTCAGGCACGAGCCGCCGCCCCTGGTCCATCACCTTCTGGAGCACGGGCTTCATGGGTGCGCCGCACCGGGGGCAGGCGGGCGGCTCGGTGGCATCGCGGGGTTCGGGTTCCACCTGATACACCAGGCACTCCTCGCAGCGGTACACCTGTTTGCGGCCGCCGAACTTGCCCTTCTTGGCCACGGGCTGGGTGCCAATGGCCACGATGTCCATGGCGAAGTCAATGGTGGGGGCGTTGGAAATGCTGGTGCCCACGCCGAAGCCCCGGGCGCCGGCCTCCTTGAGCCGGCGGATGTTCTTCTCGGAAAGGCCGCCGGACACGAAGATTTCCACATGCCGGTATCCCCGGATATCCAGTTCCCACCGCACCTCACGCACGATGCGGGCGAAGTCGCCCCGCCGCGATCCCGGGGTATCCAGCCGCACGGCCTTGAGGTTGGGGATGGTTTCGGCGGCCTCAAGGGCCTTCTGCTTTTCGTCGCCGTAGGTGTCAATGAGGGCGATGCGGGGGACCTCCGGCGGCATCAACCGGTCAAAGGCCTTCCAGGCCTCGGTTTCGCCCAGTACGATGATGCGGGCGTGGGGCATGGTGCCCTGGGGCCTGCGGCCGATGGTTTCGGCCCCCAGGATGCTGGACACGCCGTCGCACCCGCCGACAAAGGCGGAACGGTCGATCACCGGGGCCAGGGCCGGATGCATCCGGCGGATGCCGAAGGAAAGCACCGGCACCTCACCGGCCAGGCGTTTGATGCGGGCCGCGCGGGTGGCCACGCCGGAGGACTGGCACAAAAACCCGAGAATCGGGGTTTCGTAGACGGCAAAGGCCCGGTACTCCCCCTCAATGGCCATCACGGGCACGGGAACATCCGTGTGGTCGCGATTTCGGAACACCGTGCCCTCGGGCAGGGCGTAGACATCCACGGGCAGGCCCTCCAGGAGCCGCAGGGCTTCCTCCAGGCCCACGAACACGGCCCATTCGTATCCGTTGGGCAGGGAAGAGGCGGTGAATTCGGCATAAACCCGGGTGTGATCGTCCAGTTGTTCCAGGATCCGACGGGTGCGTTCAAAGTAGATGTCGGTGGTTTTCCCCTGGCGGATTTCCTCGTCTCTGGCCACGAAAAACCTGCGTTCCATGCCTATTAGTGTACAGCCGTGGCCCACGGCGCCCGGCGGTTGCCCGGCGCCGGTTTGGCGGGTATCCTTGAAGCCTTCGCGACCCGAGGAGCGACCCATGTCCAAAACGCGAAAACGGCGCGTCCTGTTCCTCTGCACCCACAACTCCGCCCGTTCGCAGATGGCCGAGGGCCTGCTGCGGGCCCTGTACGGCGACCGCTACGAGGTGGCCAGCGCGGGCACGGAGCCCACGG
Organism: Caldifarciminota bacterium; assembly: GCA_015489295.1. Next base: position 548 of record WGAB01000151.1, on the reverse strand, counting down.
CGGTGCGGCCGGAGGCCATAGCAGTGCTTCGGGAAATCGGCATTGACATCTCGCACCATCGGTCCAAGAGCGTAGAAGCGTTCCGGCACCAGGCCTTTGATGTGGTGGTTACCGTTTGCGACCACGCCCGGGAAACCTGCCCCTTTTTCCCGGGGGCGCGCCGGTACCTGCACCGCAACTTTCCGGACCCTGCGGCGGTCCGGGGCACGGAGGCCGAACGCCTGCAGGCCTTCCGCGAGGTGCGGGACGCCCTGAAGGCGTGGATCCAGGAGGTTTTTGGAGGCCCGCTCGATGCATAGGGGCGTGGCAGGGGTTTTGCAAGGTTCTCCGGGGCCGGGGGAAGGAGGGGGAACGGAGGTCCGGAAAGGGCCGGAATTCTAAACAAAAAAGGAGCCCCGTGTGTTGACACACCTGAGGCCGAGACCTACAATTTTGCGTCAAAGTGGACCACTCCAGGGCACAACCTGGGCCCGTAGCTCAATGGCAGAGCGGCGGACTCATAATCCGTTGGTTGCAGGTTCGAGTCCTGCCGGGCCCATTTTTTATTT